>JACQWH010000010.1 GCA_016209345.1 Candidatus Uhrbacteria bacterium | reverse complement strand
GCATTGCGCTGCAACCAAAAGCGACCGAACGATTATTTACCAGTATTTCAAAGAACCTTAATCATAATTGGAGCCAGAACACCCTTAAGCAATTTACACAATCCACTTGACATTACCATAGGAGTATAAACTTATGCCTATGAATAAAAAATTTCATCAAAAAAACATAGTTAATAAGGTCGCGTCAAAGCGTGTTTTAGATCAGAATACCGCCGCGTTTAAGACATACGACACTTACAAAAAAACCGCTGAGATTATAGAACGCGCGGAGTTTGCGTCTGGGAAAAGAGCAATTTTCAAATCCGACACTGGCTCCACGCTTAATTTTGAAATTAATCGTTGTGGAGTCCACTCAACAACAGCGCAAAAAATTTAAAACCGCGCAGGACTGGAATGATTATATCGGTCCTTTACTTCAATCCGGTCAAGAAATAACCGGGAAGGATCTGTTTGAGCTTCGCAAAGCGTGTTACGCCGAAATTGAAGCATTGCGCGGCCATCCACTTTTGATTTACGCGACAAAGTTTTTGGACGGCGGGCCGCCCGGAATGCCAAATCAAATTGACTTGTCCGATGTGGACGGATTTACCGACCTTATCAATTCCGTTGGCAATGACTGCAAGTCCGTTGATGTGCTTTTACATAGTCCGGGCGGACGGCCTGACGCAACGGAAAGAATTGTCGGAATACTTCGCAATAGATTTGAGGAAGTAAATTTTTTGGTTCCGCACTCCGCGTATTCTGCCGCTACAATGCTGGCGTTGTCCGGCAATGGAATTGTTTTGCACCCGAGCGCAACGCTTGGGCCGATTGACCCGCAAGTTGGCGTTCCGACAAAAGAAGGAACAATCCGTTTCGTCCCCGCAAAATCAATTCTGAATGGTTTTGCAAAAGCCAAAAAATTTATTAAAGACGAAGGACCGGAAACTTTGCCCGCCTATATTCCATTGATTGAAAGGTACTCGCTTGACCTTTTTGAGCTTTGCGAAGATTCCGAAAAATTATCCAAAGAGTTAGTTTCTTCGTGGCTCAAAAAGTATATGTTTGCGGGGGTAAAAAATAACGGACGAAAAATCAAAATGGCCGCTTCGTATTTTTCCGACTACAATACTCACAAAGTTCACTCACGGCCGTTAACACCGGATAAACTATCTGATTTTGGTTTGAAACTTGAGGTCGCCAAAAATCCGCTCCGTGATTTACTGTGGGAGGCATATATTTTACTCAACGGATTTTTTAATGTTAGTCCGTTCGTAAAATTATATGAATGTACGCACGGCGTGTCGTGGGGCAAGCAATTTCAAATCATAATGAGTCCGCCGCAAATACAACCCCAGCCCCGACCTCAAGCTCAACCCAAACCGCAACAATAGCGGCGCGTTAGATAACGCTGGCGCGCTGGCTTCTTCGGATAAAATGAGTTCGAGCGGAGTTGTATAATTTCAGAGCGAAATGAAGAAATAGCAAAAACGGCTTCGCGCCGTTTTTGTTTTTTTGTGTGAGTGATACAATAACAGGACTATGGCTGTTATGCACAATCAACGAATCGCGCGGTTGCTCAACGAGATGTCAGAATATCTTGAGGTACAGGATATACCGTTTAAGCCACAGGCCTATGCTCGGGCCGCGGGTGTCATTGCGGGAATGACCGATGAGGCGACTGACATCTATGATCAGAATGGTAAAAAGGGATTGGATGGTATCTCGGGCGTTGGCAGGGGGATTGCGGAGAAAATTGAAGAGTTTATCACGACCGGAAGAATCAAAGAGCTTGAACAGATGAAGAAAAAGTTTCCGGTCAATGTGAGCGAGTTATCGGCTGTTCAGGGAGTGGGACCGAAGAAAATTGCGGTGCTGTATAAAAAATTGAAGATAAAAAATTGTGCCGATCTTGAGCGCGCAGTTCGTCATCACACAGTCGCCGCCCTGCCGCATTTTGGAAAAAAATCAGAAGAGCAGATACTTAAAGGAATTGAGTTTTTGAAAAAAGGAAAAGGGCGCATGCTTCTTGGGACGGTCCTGCCCCTTGCGCAGGATATTGAAGCGCGGCTCAAAAAAGTTCCGGGCATAAAACAGGTCATCATTGCCGGATCTATTCGCAGAAGACAAGAAACGATTGGCGATATTGATATTGTCGCAACAACCGCGCATCCGAAACGCGCCATGGACGCATTTATCTCACTGCCCGAGGTAGAGCTTATTTATAGTAGCGGAGCAACAAAAACCATGGTGCGCCTTTCGCTTGGCATTGATGCTGACTTGCGCGTTGTGTCTGATGACTGTTATGGCGCGGCACTGCAATACTTTACCGGCGACAAACAGCATAATATTGAAGTGCGGAAGATTGCTATAAAAAAAGGATACAAGTTTTCCGAATACGGGTTGTTCAAGGGAAAAAAACTCATAGCCGCGAAAACCGAAGAAGAAATTTATCAAAAACTAGGGTTAGCGTATATGCCGCCTGAATTGCGGACGGCATCGGGGGAAATTGAGCAAGCCCGCCGAAACGGATTGCCTGATTTGATACCCTACGGAAGCATTCGCGGCGACCTTCAAGTACAAACGAATTGGACAGACGGCAACGCTTCAATTGAAGAGATGGCGACAGCCGCAATAAAAGCAGGGCTCGAGTATATCGCGATTACCGATCATACAACATCTCTTGCAATGACTGGGGGGCTGGACGAAAAAAAGCTGGCAAAACAGGCAGGTGAGATTGATCGCTTAAACAGAACACTGCGGACAAAAAAATTTCGTATTCTCAAAAGCGCCGAGGTGAATATTATGAAAGACGGGACTCTTGATATTTCCGATGCGATGCTGAAAAAACTTGACCTCGTCTGTGTGGCAGCTCACTCGCATTTTGCATTGAGTGAAGAAGATCAAACAAAACGAATTATCCAAGCCCTTAAGCATCCCCTCGTCAACATTCTGTTTCATCCAACGGGCCGGCGTATCGGGAGGAGGGAGCCCTATGCCCTTGATATGGGGAAAATTATTCGCGCCGCAAAACAGTACGGCGTTTGTCTTGAGGCAAACGCGTCACCCGATCGCCTTGACTTGAAAGATACGCATATTCGCATGGCGGTAGAACACGGCGTGAAGCTCGTTGTTGACTCTGATGCTCATGCGCCCGGGCATTTTGACAATCTCGACCTTGGCGTTGCACAGGTACGCAGGGGGTGGGGAAAAAGAAGCGACGTGTTTAACACGCTTCCTGTTGAAAAGTTGCTTGTAGTACTCAAAAAGCTGAAAAAATCAGCGAAATAATCATTTGACAAAGACAGCGAGTACGCGATATACTATCCCTAATCCCTAATCCCTAATCCCTAATCCCTAATCCCTATTTTATGACAAAGGAAACGAAGGTTCTTTGGGTGGTGGTGGTCGTAGCGGCTATAGCACTGCTTGGCTGGTATGCAACCACTCAAAAGAAGGAGGCATCTCAGACCCCTCCGGCAGGCCAGGAACAATCAGCAGGGCAGCAGGCGCCGATTAAGGTTGGCTTTTTACACCCCCTTACCGGGGATGCGGCATCATACGGGGAGGCAATGCGTAATACCGCTCGGCTGGCCGTTGAAGAAATAAACGCCGTCGGCGGCGTAAATGGACGCCCGCTTGAGCTCGTGATGGAGGACGGAAAATGTAATGGAAAAGACGCGGCGAATGCAATGCAGAAACTTGTGAATGTTGATCAGGTAAAAATCGTTCTCGGTGGATTTTGTTCAAGCGAATCGCTTGCAGCCGTTCCGATAGCAGAGGCGGGGAAGGTCGCGCTGTTTTCCCCGGGGGCCAGCAGTCCCGACCTTACCGGCAAGAGCATGTATTTTATGCGCGATTATCCAAGCGATGCATCACAGGGCAGTGTCTTGGCAGATGCTGCGCTAAAAAAAGGATGGAAAAAAATCGCATTCATCCAGGAACAGCTTGATTATCCCGTTGGTATTCTGAAAGCGTTTTCTGCCAAATTTGAGCAGGGAGGCGGTGTGATCGTCAAGGAAGAGTTCCCGACGACAACGACTGACTTCCGTTCGGCGCTCACGAAATTAAAATCAGAAAAACCAGACGCGCTTTTTATCGACTCGCAAACGCCAGCATCCGGCGAACGCGTGCTCAAGCAGGTTGTCGAGTTGAAATGGACCATCCCTCTTCTTATTACCGATGCATTTGCCGGAGATGCGAAGACCATTGAAGCAAACAAAGATGCGTTGGAGGGGACACTTGCGGCAGAGTTTGGCGTTGATGAAAACAATGAAAAATTTCAGCGCCTTGTCTCGGCGTATAAAGAGAAATATGGCGCAGATCTCCCGTTTCAGTCATACGCGCAAACGGAGTATGACGCGGTATATATGACGCGCGACGCGCTTGCCGCAGTCGGCGAGGACGGCGAACAGCTCGCAGGATGGCTTCGCTCCGCGCTGGACTGGCAGGGAGCATCCGGCAGCGTCACGATCGGCAGTGACGGAGATCGCGTCGGCGGGCACACCCTGAAGGTCATTAAAGACGGCAAGGTTACAATAATGACAGAATAATCATCAATTATCAGGCGTCGCCATATCCGGCACGAGAGGGATTTTCTTGTGCCGGATTGTTTTTTTTGCGCAAGCTCGTATACTAATCCCTATACCCTAAACCCTCTTTATAATGGAAATCATCGCGCAAATTATCGCCAACAGCTTAATCGCGGGATCGATCTACGCGCTCGTTGCTCTGTCGTTTAACCTTATGTATGCGACGGGGAAGTTTTTTAATCTCGCGATTGGCGGACTCATTCCAATTGGCGGGTATACCGTACTTGCCGTCACGGTATACCTGGGACTGCCCGTCGGGGTGGGGATACTGGCAGGCGTTGTCGGGACGGGCATCGCCGGACTCCTCTTGGATCGCCTTATCTATGCTCCGCTGCGAAAACGCCAGGCATCGTCGTTGACCCTCCTTATCGCATCACTTGGCGCATTTACCTTTCTTCAGGCAGCGCTAGCTCTTCTTTTTACCAGTTCGTATCAGACGCTTCCGACGCTCATCGATAAAAACTATTCGGTATTCGGGGCTCAGGTGACGGCAGTCCAGCTTATCCTCATCATATCGGCAGTCGCATGCACGCTTGGCATGCATATCCTCTTGCGCAAAACATCGTTTGGTACGGCCGTGCGCGCGATGAGCGATGACTTGGAAGTATCAAAGATTATCGGCATCGATACGGAAAAGATTTTTTGCGCGGTGTTTTTTATCGCGGGGGCAATCCTTGGATATGTGGGGGTGTTGGTGGGGTTTGATGTCGGGCTCGATCCGCTGATGGGATTCTTTTACATGGTTGCCGGTATTGTCGGAGCGATTGTCGGGGGTATGGGGGAAGTGCTGCTGGGGTATCCGGGCTCCATTATTGAAGGCGTTTTGCATAATACCATTATCTACGTCTATTCTGCCGCCTGGGGGTCGCCGATTACATTCGTGCTGATCATCATTTTTCTTCTCTTCCGCCCCCGAGGATTATTTAGGAAATAATATGGAGTACCTCTTTCATCTCTTCATCATTTTTTGTATCTTTAGCATGCTTGCCCTGACCTTGAATCTTGTCGTGGGGTTTACGGGGCTGCCATCACTGGCCCATGCGGGGTTTTTCGGCATCGGCGCGTATACGACCGCAATTATGACAACGCGATTTGAGGGAAATTTTTTTGTCTCAATCGTCGTGGGGCTGGTTATAACCTTTGCTGTCGCCTTTTTTCTGGGGTTGGTATTGGGTCGATTTCGCGATGATTATTTTCTTCTCGTCACACTCGCGTTTGTGTTTATTATGCAGCGCATATTTTTGAATTGGGGAGAGGTGACGCGCGGCCCTCTTGGCATTCCCGGCATTCCGCCGCCGGTTATTTTCGGCGTGTCGCTTTCTCAACCATGGCTGTATGCTTTGCTCCTCGCCGGTGCCCTCGTCCTGGTCTATGGCGCATGCCACTTCCTCGTATCATCTTCCTTTGGCCGGGTGCTCAAGGCCATTCGCGAAGACGAAGACGCCCTCAAAGTATTTGGGTATCGTACTGACCAGTACAAGCTTGCCGTTTTTTCTTTGAGCGCGCTTGGCGCGGCATTTGCCGGAGCGTTCTACGCTTCCTATATCAGCTTTATCGATCCCTCCACCTTTACCGTTCACGATTCCGTTTTTATATGGGCGATTATTGTTCTCGGCGGGCTTGCACGGTTGCGCGGATCGCTTGTGGGCGCGCTCATTCTTGTAGTGCTTCCTGAGGCGTTGCGGTTTGTCGGCTTTTCGCCCGATGCCGCGGCGCAGATGCGCGTGCTTATCTATGGAGCGCTTCTTGTTGGTATGCTGCTGTATCGACCACAGGGGTTGGTGGGGGAGTACCGCCTATGAATTATGAATCAAGAATTAAGAATTAAGCAGTACAGAGGAATATTTTTTTGAGCCCCCCTGATTTTTGATTTTTGATTCTTAATTCTTTGTTTTGGTAGCGATGATCACAGAAAATAAAAATTCCATACTCGAAGTAAAGGGTTTATCAAAATCGTTCGACGGTGTGCATGCCGTTGCGGGGATGTCGTGTTCTATTGAAAAAGGCACCATTACCAGCATCATCGGACCAAACGGCTCAGGGAAAACAACGCTCACCAATTGCGTGACGGGAATGATGCCGTTTGATGGGGGCGTGCTGTGCGCCAGTGGCGTTGAGCTGGCTCGTATTGTTCCCCATGACGTTCCGACATACGGCATTGCCCGCACGTTTCAAAATATTCGGCTGTTTGAGCAGATGATAGTGCGCGATAATCTTCTCGTTGTGCTGACCGAGCGGGCTCCGCTTGCCGCACTGTTTGAGCGCCACTCACCTTTACACGAAGAGCAGGCAGAAGAGTTGTTGCGGCATGTTGGTTTGTGGGAGAAGCGAGACGTGCTGGCCAGCCGCCTGTCCTACGGCCAGCGTAAGTTGCTCGAAATTGCACGCGCGCTTGCAATGCGCCCCTTGATTATTTTTTTTGACGAGCCGTTTGCCGGTCTTTTTCCCGAGATGGTGAAAACAGTTGTCGGTATTATGAAAGAGTTTCGGGAACAGGGGGGAACGATTATTCTTATCGAACATGCAATGGATTTGATCCGTGAACTTTCCGATCATGTTATTGTGATGGATGCAGGAACAGTGCTCGCAGAAGGCGCACCGGCAGAAGTGCTTTCTCGAACGGATGTGATGGAGGCGTATCTCGGCGGGTAACGCAAAATGCAAAACTATAATTTAAAATCATCAGTTCAATAAGCAAGTGCAACACTTAGGGCTTTCAGAGTTTCCGCGCTACACTGCGTGGATATGGCATATACACACCTTTCCCAAGACGAGCGCGACATGATCGCCGTCTTGC
>JACQWH010000009.1 GCA_016209345.1 Candidatus Uhrbacteria bacterium | reverse complement strand
CCGCTCACGCGCGAGCAGGCGCTCGCAAAGGGGTATCGCTGGCAAGACGAGCTTCAATCAACGCGAGGAAAAGAGACATTGCCGTCCAGCCAGATTCCCGATGATATTGTTGATGTCAAAGAAGAGATCCTCCAGCAGATACTCGCCTGCGACGCGTGCCAGAAAAACTTTAAACTCGTCAAGCAGGAATTGGCGTTCTATAAAAAATTCTCAATTCCCATTCCTCATCTCTGCCATGATTGTCGCTATAAAGAGCATCTGTCATTGCGCCAACCACGAAAACTCTTTGACGGACGCTGTATGTGCGCGATACGCTCGCACGATCATGGCACGGAGCAATGTCCGCATACATTTCAAACACCCTATCCGGCAGAGGCACAAAGAATTATTTACTGTGAACAATGTTATCAGAAAGAAGTAATTTGACACTATGATCAAATTATAATACACTTAAAAAGTAATTACATTTTACTATAAAAAGTATGAGTTTGCTTCAATTGAAGGTCGATCCGACCTTAAAAAGGGCCATTGAAGCCAAGGCCGATGAGTATGGGGTGCCCGCAAGTTCACTTGCACGCATTGCTCTTGTAAATGCATTTTTGAAACATGATTGGTGCCCGATACCTGATCGGAGCAAGCGAGAAAATGAAATGACGCTTGATCAGTTTATCAAGATGTCAGGTGGTTCGCGAGAGATATCCGATGAAGAATACGGACGCGCTATGCAGGATCTTTCAACGGCAATCAGCAAAAAATTTCGTGGCAAAAAGCTACCGTCGATTGAAGAACAGTTGAAAGATTTGTGAAGAGAGTATGTATCAGATTATTCTTTCAGAGCACTTTAAGCGATGCATCAAGGGGTTGATGAAGAAACATCCAGGACTCATCGACGATATTGGAGAAGCGCTGAAACATTTTGATCCGTCGGTGAATATATCGCTCGGTTTTGGCACGTATAAAATACGCGTTGGTTCACGGAGTATGCGCAAAGGCAAGCGAGGTGCTTTTCGCATGATTGTTCTCCTTCTTGAGATAGATTCTATTATTAC
Organism: Candidatus Uhrbacteria bacterium; assembly: GCA_016209345.1. GTDB lineage: Bacteria > Patescibacteriota > Patescibacteriia > JACQRZ01 > JACQRZ01 > JACQWH01. The sequence continues at coordinate 3,561 of JACQWH010000009.1, read as the reverse complement.
GCCTATTACACTTTACGCAAAGAGTGATAAAGAGACACTGTCGCGCCAAGAAATTTTGTACCATGCATTCATGGTTAGGAGAGAGCTCCAGTAACGATCGAGTATATGAAAAAATGTACTCAATGTAAAAAAGATTTTGACATCACCGATGCAGATCGGCAGTTCTATAAAAAAATGTCTGTTCCCGAACCGACACTCTGTCCGCGGTGCCGTGATATGCGGCGGTGGGCATCGGGGAATGACATCACGCTTTATCGCGCAACGTGCGATCTTTGCAAGAAGGAAATGATCTCAATGTATCGCCCCGGAAACCCCTATACTGTCTATTGCACCGCATGTTGGTGGTCTGACAAGTTGGATCCGCTCACGTTTGGCGTTGACTACGATTTTTCGCGCCCGTTTTTTGATCAGTATCGGGATCTCCAGATTCGGGTTCCTCGTTTGGCAGCATCAGTTGTCAACTGTGAAAACAGCCCGTACATCAATAACTGCGGCGATATGAAGAGCTGTTATATGTGCACGTCGTGTGGATTTTGCGAGGATTCGTATTACCTTATATGGTCGGAACATAGCAAAGATTGCGCCGATTCGCTTAAGACGAAGGACAACGAACTCTGCTATGAACTTGTCAATTCGGGCGGTTCCTACCGCTCCGCATGGCTCTATCAGTGCGAAGGGATGAGCGACTCCTATTTTTGTTATGATTGCCGCAATTGCACTCAGTGCATTTTTTCAACGAATCTCCGCAACAAGACATTGCATATTTTTAATAAACCGGTCAGCGAACAGGAATATAAAGAATTCGTGCTGACGCTTGGAAGCGCACGCAAGGCAGAGGAATATAAACAGACATGGCACGCGTCAATGCAAAGAGCAATCCACAAGTATCTTATGCTCAAAAATTGTGAGAATGTTGTTGGTGATAATGTCAGCAATTCAATGAATTCCTATGCAGTATTTGACTCTGACTCGCTTGAGAACGTCCGCTATTCAAGTTGTTTGCTGAGCGGCTCAAAAGATAGCATGGATGTCAGCTCGTATGGGTATGGTTGTGATTTGAGCTACGAGGGGTACGGCCTTGGCGGTAGCGCGAACAAGTGTCTGTTCACCCGTCAATGTTTTCACGGATGCGACGCGCTCTATTATTCCGACCTTTGTTCCGGCGTACATGATTTGTTTGGCTGTATCTGTCTTCGTAATACATCTTTTTGCATTTTGAATAAAAAGTACGCAGAGTCAGATTACCATGCGTTAAAAGAAAAGATCATTGCACACATGAGGAAAACAGGGGAGTATGGGGAATATTTTCCCGGCTCGCTCTCGCCCTTTGGATACAATGAAAGCACGGCAATGTTGTATGATCCTCTCTCAAAAGAGGATGCCGTGCGCCAAGGATATTCCTGGAATGACGCGATGCCCGAGACAAAAGGAAAAGAGACGATCCAATGGGATGCGGTTCCTGATCGTATCGGTGATTGTGATGAGAGTATCACCAGCCAAATTCTTGCATGCACCCAGTGCGGGAGGAATTATAAAATTATCAAGCAGGAGTTGCGACTGCTGAAAAAATTAGGTCTGCCACTGCCTCGTTCCTGCCTCTTGTGCCGCACAGCCGCCCGTCTTTCACTGCGCAATCCCGCTCAATTTTGGCACCGGCAGTGCATGTGTGAGCGAGGCGGACACGATCACGTTGGACAATGTGTTGTAGAATTTGAAACCACCTACGCCCCGCCTGAAGGCCGGGCAAGCACCCAGCGTCCCGAGCTTGTTTATTGTGAAAGTTGTTATCAAAAAGAAGTCGTATGATAGCCGAAATAAAAAAATGTAAAAATTGCGAACAGGATTTCCGGATTTTGCCGGAGGATTTTGTATTTTATGAAAAAATACACGTGCCACCGCCGACGTGGTGTCCGTCATGCCGCGAGATGCGACGCTGGTCGTTTCGCAATGAGCGGACGCTCTATCCGCGCGCGTGTAGCAAATGTAAAAAACAGATCATCTCACTATGGTCCCCCGACAAACCGCAAACGGTCTATTGCCGAGAGTGCTTTAATTCGGATAATTTTGATCCAACGGCGTATGGCAGAGATGTTGATTTTTCAAAACCCTTTTTCGATCAATTCAAAGATCTGTTGAATAGCGTGCCAGTCATCGCCCTGCTTGGAGGAACGAACTGCGTCAACAGCGATTATGTCAATCTTGAGATGGATGATAAAAATTGCTACATGAATGTCGGCGGACATTTTAACGAAGATTGCTATTACAATACGTTTTCTCTGTACGGAAAGAACAACGTTGACAATTATTGGGTTATTCACTGTGAGTACATGTATGAGAGCATTGATTGCCACTCTTCGTATCGCTGTTTTTTCTCGCGCAATTGTGTGAGCTGTACGGAATGTTGGCTCTGTTATGATTGCAGGAACTGTTCCAACTGTTTTGGCTGTACGAATCAGCGCAACAAGCAGTACATGATTTTCAACACGCAATACAGTAAAGAGGAGTATGAAAAACAGGTTGCTGAATTAACGAAAGATGCGGATACGATTGCCGATGCGAAAATACACTATGAGCGCGAGAAACTTTCCAATCCCCACCGTTTTGCTTTTATTGAAAAGTCGGAACACTGCACCGGAAATTATATTACCAAGAGCAAGGATGCACTGCAGAGTTTTGACAGTGAGGAGTGTGAGAATATCCGCTATACACAAATAAACGGATATATCAAGGACTCCATGGATTGTTCTGCTGTGGGAATAGCGGAATTGATCTATGAATCCGTTGGAGTCGGGATGTCCTGTTCGCGATCGGCGTTCTGTGGCTTGAGCTTTCCTGCCATACAGGAGTGCTATTATTGTCTCATGTGCCGTAACACTGATTACTCGTTTGGATGCATCAGCTTAAAGAAGAATCAGTATTGCATTTTGAATAAGCAATACTCAAAAGAAGAATACGATGTACTCAAGCCACGAATTGTTGAACACATGAAGCAAACGGGGGAATGGGGTGAATTCTTTCCACCGCAGATTTCGCCATTTGGATATAACGAAACAGTAGCTCAAACATATTTTCCACTTACGCGCGAGCAGGCGCATGCACAAGGATACCCATGGCAAGACGCACTACCCGAGCGTAGTGGAAAGGAAACAATCAAGATATCAGAAATCCCGCCTTCCATTGAGTCGGTGTCGGCAGATATTACAAAAGAGATTCTTGCGTGTGAGAAATGCGGCAAGAATTATAAAATTATCAACCAGGAATTGGATTTTTATAAACACATGCACCTCCCTCTACCCCGACGGTGTCCCACGTGTCGGCACGAAAATCGTTTGAACCTCCGCGGCATTAGCCGTACGCTCCACCAGCGGCAGTGCATGTGTGAGCGAGGCGGACACGATCACGTTGGACGATGTGTGGTTGAGTTTGAAACCACCTACGCCCCGCCTGAAGGCCGGGCAAGCCCCCCGCGCCCCGAGATCGTATATTGCGAAGCGTGTTATCAGAAGGAATTTGTATAGAGGGTTCTATAGTGTTGACTAAAATTTTGGTTATACTATAATT
>JACQWH010000008.1 GCA_016209345.1 Candidatus Uhrbacteria bacterium | reverse complement strand
TTACATCAAGACGACTTAATTCTTTCTTTGACATAGTGATAGATGCCATAGGTGATACCGTTAAGATTAACGGCATCATTTTACCAGGGATGTGACATTTCTACTTCCCTGGAATATGACATTATCACTTCCTTGCTACACCTAATAAAACTGCTCGGGGCCGTAGTACCAATACGGCTCAAGACGTCTTCTGTCGATACGGAACCCGAGATACTGGATAGACGCGTTCGTCGGATCAATAGCAAGATATGCCGGGACAGAGCCGGACGGAAGCGGGAGTGCTACCCAATGCGCTCCATCATCGTTCGTTCTGTAAAAAGTGTTGCGCGTGCCATAGAAGTATTCGGATGAATCGTTGCCATTCGACCCTGCAATAAGAATGGGAACGCTGCCCGCGGGGGTGAGCAGTGGAATGCGCTGCCATGTCTTACCGGCATCACCGGTCTTGTAAAGCCCGAGGTCGGATGCGTAAAAGAGCGCGTCGCGAGATGTTGTTGACTCGATCGTTCGAAATGAATGCGCGTCCGGAAAATCAGCCAGATTCCCCGTGATGTCTTCCCAGTGCTCGCCGCGGTCAACGCTCCGTACTATCCCGCCGCCGGCTGATGCGAGATAGAGAAGGTTTGGATCGTATCGATCGATGATGATTTTTGCAAACGGGTATGCCGGATTTCGATACTGCGTCCTCCATGTCAATCCTCCGTCAAAACTCTTGAAAAGATCACCCGAAGCGCTTGCAAGATAGACGGTCGTTGGCGACGAGTAATCAACGGCTACGCTTCGCAGCAGGGCGCCGTCCCTGGTTTCACGAAAAAGAATATCCCATGACTCCGCGCAATTTGTTGTCCTCAAAAGCGCCGTCGTGGTGGTAAAGAAAAGCGTACAGCGAGCGGTCGGATCAAGCGCGATGTCAAGAATCGACTGGCCGGCGATGAGCTGCACCCATTCTTCTCCCCCGTCTTCGCTTGCAAAAAGGCCATGGAGTGTCGTGCCCAAAAACACGCGCAGCGGATTGCGCTGATCGACAACGATTTTCGTCACATCAATATCTTCTACACGCGAAATGCGTCCGTCGGCAAGACGCATGCTCGACTTCTGCTTCCATGAACGCCCGGCCGTAATTGTCTTGTAAAGTCCCGTCTCCTTCTTTGAGGAAAATTGCAACGAACACGCCTGCCCCACAAAGAGCAGCGCAACCGCAATAGTTATTACTCGAAGGAATGAGGACATACGATTCATGGCGCCGGGGATAAAAGGCGATAGAGAAAACTTTTTGAGGCCTGAAGTACGCTCGTCGATCGAAGGGCGGCTGTCTGCGCGGTAAGCGATGCGAGAAATACCGTCGCCGTCCGTGACTGCTCGGCGGGGATACGCCCTTCAATACACTCTCGAAGCCGGCGATGCGCATACATTTCTGCCATATCCAGGACGTTTGCCGCGTCCAGCTCTGACACACAAACAAACCGATACCATGCTGCTCCGGTTTCGCATTTCTTCAACGTTTCCCATGCGCGTTCGCACTCCGCGCGGTAGAGGGGGTGCTCCATGAGCCGAATGGCATATCCCGGCCTTCCTGCGCTCAGGCGCGCAATGACATCAGCGTCAGCGCACTCGCGTTTTACAAGAGCGGCGCTGAGTATATCGAAGCGAACCAATGAAAATCTGATTACCGCGCAGCGAGAAACAAGGGTCTTCAGGACTCCCTCTTCATTGTCAGCGCAGAGAATAAAGATTGTATGTTTCGGCGGTTCCTCCACGCATTTTAGCAGTGCATTCCCTGCCTGAGCTGTAAGCACATCAACGCCGGATATGCACACCACGCGATACCCCCCATCGTCAGTGGAGCGGCTCATACGATTGCGAAGCGCACGAATATCTTCGATAGTTATTGCGCTTGTTTCACCGTCTGCCGGCATGAATATCCGCTCTGAAGGATGCAGTGCATCAATAAACCATCGCGCAATGGTCATCTTGCCAATGTGAGCAGGCCCAACAAAAAAATATGCGTGCGAAAGACGGCCCTGTTCGATACGCGCCTTCAGATATGAACAAATCGACTCATGCCCGATGATGTGCTGTTCCATAGGTCTAGTATACCATGCCTCCTGCTTGGAATCAATCGGTTTGGCTTTCAAGAACGGCCAATGTTTCGCGCGCGCATCGCTCCCAGGAGAATCGTTTCGCATTATTCAAACCCTTCAGTGAGTATTCATAGCTGCTGCGCGTATCGCCAAGAACCATGCGAATACCTCGCGCGATATCCTCCGGACTGACGGGGTCGACATAGAGCGCGCCGTCTCCTGCAATTTCGGGAAGCGATGTCGTACCGGAACAAACGACCGGCGTTCCGCACGATTGCGCCTCAATGACCGGCAACCCAAATCCTTCATACAAGCTTGGAAAGACAAACATCCCCGCCGCATGCATCAGCACGCGCTTTTCTTCTTCGCTGACCCAGCCGAGAGAACGTATGTTCCGTGCGCACTGCGAAGAGAATACCCGTCCGAGAACAGCCGCGCCGTCATACCCGATAGGTCCTGCGAGCACGAGCAACCCGTCAAATATCCCCTCCGACAGCACAAGCTCAAACGCGCGCACAAGCGTTTCAATATTTTTCCTGCCATCTATGCGCCCGACGAAAAGAAGATATGGCTTATCGATGGCGTATGCCCTCAGCACGCGTGTCCGCTCTTCCTGCCCGGGAGTTCTGCTCCAATAATCCGTATCAACGCCATGGTGTACGACGACGATATTCGATGGGTCAGCTGCATAGACGCGCACCAATTCTTGTTTTGTAAATTCCGATACGGTGATGATGCGTGAGCAGTGAGAAAGCGCGTACCGGGTCGACCATTCCAAATATCTCCGCTCATGTCTGCTTCGATATTTCGGCGATTCGCAAAATCCAATATCATGAATGGTCGTCACGGTACGGTGCGGATGGATGAGCGGAATGGCGTGGGACGGTACAAACAACACATCGGGCGGATGGACAAGCATTTCAAGCGAGAGCCCTGCTTGCGTCCACAAAAAATCAAACGGCCACCCAAGGCGCCGCTCCTGCCAGTGATGGGGCAACGCAAACGGCAGAGCATCTTTCACATACAAGCGAAAAGCGTTCTCGCACGGCAGGCCGCTCATAGCGTTGAGCAGATGGTATGAATACCACTCAGTTCCTGTCCTTTCTTTTTTTCCTGCTCGTGATGCATCAATGCCGATAAGCATAAAGTGTATGGCAAGGGGAACGGAATTGCAGACCCATACAAACCAATTCCTTCATATCGAATTATTTTATAAGTATCCCGCGATTGAGGGCTGCCAATGAGAGCGCGACGATCGATTGTCCGTCGGTAATTTTTCCATTTTTAATCATATCAAGCGCCTGGCGAAAAGGAACACGCATAACGCGTGAAATTCCTTCCTCATTCATCTCTTTTTCATTTTTTCCGATGTGGTCAAGATTTTGAGCGCAATACGCATATCCAATCTCATCCGTTAATCCGTTTAAAATTTGATACTTCCCAAGCAGTGTCCACTTCTTTGCTTTGATGCCCGCCTCTTCCTGTAATTCTCTCTTCGCCGCCATGAGTGGTTTTTCGTGCTCGGTCCCGCCGGCAGGAATTTCAATCGAATACATCTGCGTCGTATAGTGATATATACGAATAAGATACACATTCCCCTCCTCATCAATCGGCACAATAAATACTGCGGGCGGGCGGACAATGACGTGATACTCTCCCCGCTCGCCATTTGGTTTTACAACCCTGTCTTTCCGAATAGAATACCAGGGGTTTGTATAAATAACCTGAGATGATAACCGCTTCCATTTTTTCATATACTGCTGCCCCACCTACAAGCTATCGCGTGCCGTATCACTTCGTGGCTAAAATGCTTCGCTTGTATGCATCAAGATTTTCCAGAACGATGCCGGTTCCCTTTGCGACGCAGAGAAGCGATTCATCTGCGATGTATGCAGGAATACCGGTCGCGCGCGTGACGAGCTGATCGATATTGCGCAAAAGGGAGCTGCCGCCGGACATGATAATGCCTCGGTCAATAATATCGGCCGCAAGCTCGGGCGGTGTTTGCTGCAAAACCGTTTTCAGCGCGGAAAGAATGGCATCCAGCTCATTGGAAATTGCTTCCGTCACGTCTTCGGATGAAACGGTGACAGTTTTCGGCAACCCGGAAATGGTATCGCGGCCGCGCACCTCCATCGTAAGCTTTTCCTCCAAATAGAGCGCCGACCCAATGGTAATTTTTATCTCCTCGCCTGTCCGTTCGCCGATGGCCAGATTGTATCGCTTTCGAATATGCTCCATGATCGCCGCGTCAAGCTTGTTTCCTCCGACGCGTACCGACAATGACGTCACGACACCGCCCAGCGAGATAACCGCGATTTCCGCGGTCCCTCCGCCGATATCGATAATCATATGGCCCGAAGCATTGCCAATGGGAATATTTGCTCCAATTGCCGCGGCAACTGGCTCCTTGATAATATAAGCGGCCTTTGCGCCGGCGGCCAATGTTGCATCAACAACGGCGCGGCGTTCCGTCGAGGTGATGCCGGCAGGCACGGCAACCATCACTTCGGGACGAAAAAGACGAAAACTCCCCAACGCCTTGTTTGTAAAATATCTCAGCATTGCCTCGGTCGTCCGATAATCCGCTATCACGCCGTCCTTCAGCGGCCGGTATGCGACAATCGTATCGGGCGTACGCCCGAGCATTTCTTTTGCTTCTTTCCCGACGGCGAGCACCCGCTTATCAATAACGGAAATGGCGACCACGGACGGCTCGTTGATGATGATGCCTCGTTTTGGAACATGCACCAGAATATTTGTTGTCCCAAGATCAATGCCGAGTTTTGTTGTAAACATAGTTGAGGGTGGTGAAAAACGTTTTTTACCGACCTATTAAGGGCTTTCATTAAATAAAAGCCCTTACAGATAACGCCCCTGGATCCCGCAACCATGTGCGGGATGAGTCTGGTGAACAAAATTCACCAGACTCAGATTATTTCTTGTCCTCTTGCTTTTCGAGCTGAACGGTAAACTCCTGGTCGGTTCTCATGTCGCTGAACACATCAAGGTTCTGCGCAAAACGCCGTGCGTTAAAAAATCCAAACGGGGCATAGTGCGCAACGGGCGACAAAAACATGAAATTTCCCTGAAAACGCGTATGCGCGCTGCCCGGCTGCTTTTGCAAAAGCAGAGAATAGCCGCCGTCCCTTTTCAGCCGTTCGTATATGCGGCTTGGCAGGCGGTATTCCAGCGAAAACACCTTTGTATACCGCGGTTCGACGGTAATATATGCGCCGAACTGCATTGTACCACGTTCTTTCACAATCTCAAGGGTGCCTCCTTCGGGCTTATCATCTGAAATTTGAGCGCCGCTCGAGGAGACCAAGGTGCTGCCGGCAGGAACGAGAATCCGAACCCAGTCGCGATACCGTGTCGTCACGTCGCTGTACGTGCCGTTGTTTTTGTATGTAAGCTCTACGCGGCCGACAAGAAACCCGTCCGGGTCCTCCCTCATCGTATACTGCACCTGCTTGTCCATGACGCTTTCCGTCTTCAGCGTTCCAATCGTTGTATCAACAACCATCAAAAAATCACCCTCGGTCTGTCTGATTTCACCCGTCCAATTTCGCTGGCGCGCAAACGCCTGAAGTGTTGGATCGTGAAAATAGAGCAAAAGATTTTTTTCGTGCAAGCGCGCCTCAACGATGGTATACAGCTCCACCCATCGCGTAAGCGGTATTTCAAGAAGTCGCTCCCCCATCCTTGCAATCAGCTGTCCGAAAATTTCTTTTCGTTCCGTCTCGCTGATTCCCCGCCGGTAGTTCCCCTCCCGCACTTCGAACGCAAGATTTTCCAGCATGGTATCCGCGTTATAATCTCGGCCCTCGATACGAATGGGACCAATAAAACGGAGGAGCGAACGGACAACCTCTGGCGTTGCGGCAATAACCCCGTCGATATGCTTTGCGGATCCGCCTTCCAGATAGTACAGCCCCTCCGCCTGACGCGCGCTTTCTGCAAAATCCGGCGACCAGTTTGCGTCGCGAAAAAACCATTTTTTTATGCTTGCTGAAAAATACTGACCTACCGGACCGGGGGGCGGCAGAGAAACAAACCGCTCGCCGCGATCATCAAGGTTGTACACATTATCGGTTTTGAGAAGCGTAATTTCGCCATTATATATTTTCAATATCCCGTAATGCGAAATAAATCCGCCGGTCGCGCGCAACTCGGACGTATCCTGCAGCAAAAGAAGATAGGTCTTCTCCTGCGGATACCCAAGAAAGGCGGGCATCACCTCGACGAGGGGAAGCCACGCGGAAATACTGGACTGTATGGTGTCGGCGCCGGCACGAGCCCGTGCAAGAGCATCACGCAATTGTGATGAAATCCTTGACTGGTCAATCCCGTCGCTGTCGCGAATCGCAAGCTGAAGCGACGCCTTCACGCCATTCAATGTCGGAACCGCCTGGGAAGCCATCCGCAGAATCGTACCCTTTTCTTCAATGCTGAGCGTTCTCATGTATGCCTCAAATGTCTTTTCTCCGTTCTCGCGAAAAATAATTTTGCCGACCCTGCTCACAAGCGAGAGGAGCTCCTGGGAGGCGGTAAACATTCTGTCCAAAACACCAAGCGCGGCGTATGTTTCATGGATGGAAGAGCCGATCCATGGAATACTCTCGGCAAAACGAAACTGACCGACACGATACGCAAGAGCTTGTATGGCCGCGTGCCCTTTTGGAAACTCATCCAATGCAGATCTGAAATCGAGATTCGCAATGCTCTGCTCCAAGCCGATAAATGCACGTCCCGCAATTTCCGCCTGCTTCCTCGCATCCAGCAGGCGCGATATAAAAATGCCAAACACGATGATCCCGACAACAAGAAGAATACCGACAATTCCCATGACGGATGCAATAATTCTGCCAAGATGCGACTCTCCTTCATATTCCTCAGCCATTCCCTGGAGATCGTCATCGGTGTTTTTTTTGGCATGCCCAAGAGTACTGTCACCTGCTTGTTCCGGCGCGTCGGACGGTGTATGAGAGGGCGGCGATGTTGGTAGGGACGGCGCCTGTGCAGCCGGCATATCATCCCCGGGCAGTGACGCCTCAAGATCGCTCAATGATATCCCCGTTTCCTCTTCAATGACGTGGCCCAGCTCATCGGACGGGATTGCGAGAGGAGTCGTTTTCTTTCTCTTTCGCGACATAGGAATATGCGCCGCGCATTTGCTTAATAAAATATTTCAATGCGCTGTAATTATGAATTCGCGTTAATCGGTTGCGGAGAGCCGCCAAACCCATTGTATGCGCAGAATCGCGAAGGTGCAAGTGCAGCATCCGCGCAGACGGCACATACCGCACCTTCCAGCCATGGCACCAAAAACGACGGCACCAGTCCGTATCTTCCAAATACATGAAAAATTGTTCGTCAAGCAGACCGACTTCCTCAAGCGCGGATCGCCGGACAATAAGAAACGACCCTTGAAGCCAATCGACATCCTTCGGCTTCGACATATCCTCCGCGCTCATAAGATAATGTTCCAAATGGCGTTTTCCAAACGGCAATGTTCCAAAGAACAACCGTCGATACACCGGCGTCAGGAGTGACGGAAAATGATAGCACGATTGCTGGATGCCCCCATCGGGATTATGCAGGCGCGGACCCGCGATTCCGACATCCTGGTGCGCATCCATATATTCAATAAGCGTATCAAGCGCTCCGGGCAGCGGTATAATGTCATAATTAACCAACGCAATGTATCGCCCGCGCGCCGCCTCTATGCCTCTGTTATTTCCGGCCGCAAAGCCGACATTGCGCGCAAGCGGAATACTGCGAACGTCTCCGTATCGCTGTCCAAGCATTTCCCGGAGCGCCCTGTCATTGCTATTGTCAACAACAATTATTTCCGTGGCAAAACGGCATGCGTGCGCCTTGAGATTTTTGATGCACTCGCGGGTAAGCCCTGCCTGTTTGTAGTTTACAATGATGAGTGAAAGGTCGATCATGGGGAGATGGGTTATGCCCGATCTGGCTCTGCGGGAGGGGTAAGGGTGCGCGGCGGTGTCCTGCGCCGCATGATACTGCTTCGCTTCGCAAGCATTTTTTTTCTGTTCTTCCAAACATCCGCAAGCGCGGTCAGGGTCGACCTCTCAAAACATGCGAGATAGAAAAATTTTGCAAGTTCATACAGCACAATGAGAAATCCCCACCGCGCCCATGTGCGGGCCTCAACATCCTTGATAAGGATAGAGAAATGGTTGCGGTAGGACCATTGATTGATGAGCGGCGAAGGTCTCTTGAAAAGCGCGGGGCTGGTGCTTCGCACATGATATGCTCGGGCCTCAAGCACGGCTGATGCATCCCAGCCGCGGAGACGCAATCGCAGCGCAAGATCCACGTCTTCCTTATACATGAAAAAATCTTCATCGAAATATTCCGTATCGCTCCCGTCTCGGACAGTGGAACGATCAAGCGCACTATCATCAAGTGCCGATCTGCGATAGACCGCTGCCGTTGCCGGTACGCCCATGATGCGGCGAGGCGCACAGAGGGCCGAGACCGGCACCCCCTCACCTGCATTTGCGGCACGCCCCGTTTTTGAAACAACAAGTCCGTAGCTGTCTATCGTATCACGCGGCGCCGTGCCGGTCAATGCGGGAACGCGAATAAGCAGACCCGTCACAGAGCCGAGCGCGGGGCGCATTTCACACTCTGCAATGCAGCGCTCAAGATAATCGGGCTCCAGCACGAGATCGGGGTTCAAAACGCAGACATAGGACGAGCAGGTTGTGCGTATCACCTCATTATGCGCTCCTGCAAATCCGATATTTTTTTCAGAAAAGATACGTCGCGCATGCGGCGCGAGTCGCATGATACTGTTCCGCGTTCCATCCACGGACGCATTATCGAAGAGTATAAGCTCATAATCCTTGAACGTCTGCGAAAAAATACTCTCCAGGCAGGACTGGAGGTACATCTCGCTGTTATAGGTGACTAAACTGATTACAAGATCATGCATGAACGTTATTCCTTTCTCATCTTTTCCGTCACATTGAAGCTGCCCAGATACCGTCCTGTCATCAATCGCGTTTGCGCATCGATTGCGGGCAGCGCGCTGAAAAGGATAATCGTCACAGGCAACAGCACCCATTGCGCGACCATATAGAGATACCGATAGGGATCGTGGCGGGCGGGAAGCCGCGGCAACAGAAAAAACGACAATATACCAAGCGTAAAGATTCCAATCATGCTGAGATTCATCAGCCATGCCAAAATATACGGCGCGTTTTGGGCTATAATAGTTGTCCGTACGTATGTGTCGGCAAGGAGCAGCGGAAGATATCCAAGAATAAGAATGATTACAGGCGCGGTTGCCCACGTATACATCCCCTCTATCTGCAGCCACAATCGATATATTTTTCTTCCCAGCGGAATGGTTGTATCGTGAAGAAAATATTCAAGCAGATAGGGAAAATGCTCCACTCCCCATGCCCATCGCCGCTGTTGTTTATACAAATTCACCATGCTCTTGAATAGCGTCGGCGCAAGGACCGTATCCATCGACAGTGGAATATAGAGCGGAACAACGCTATAATCGCTGTCATAATGCAGATAGCACTGGAGAAAAATGCGCGAGTCCTCGTTGACCATATCCCTTTGCCAAAATCCCACATCTGCCAGCGCGCGAAAGCTCATACTGTGCGATGAAAAGGTGAACAGCCGATCGGGACGAGCAAGCTCGGTGAGAAGCCAAAATGTCGTACTCAAAGCGGCAAGGCGCATCGGCGCCGGCGAATCCCATATATTATTGTTATACAGCACGACGGGCTGATAACTCGACCGCGTCGGATCCTTCTGGCTTAAATAGGTATGCGTCAGACACGCAAAATAGTCCGGATGAGCAATGGTATCAATGTCAAACGCGGAAACGATTACGTGCTCGTAGGGGATGCCCTTCGCGTCAATATATTTTTTTGCTTCAGTTCCCGCGTAGCTCATATTCGCCCCTTTTGATATGATTTCTCCCGGGATATCCGAGGGGTGAAGCGTAATAATAAGTTCATGAAACCGTGAGCCGTAGTTGGATACAATGTCAGCGGCAATCACCTCAAAATGTTCCTTGGCTCGCTCTTCGCCTGCCAGGACAACGATAAATTTATCGTTCGGATAGTTCGTTGCGCACAGCGCTTCGCAGGTCCCCCGCACAATGGAGAGCGGCTCGTCGACCATGGGCAGGAATACGAGATGATAGATTTTTTCCCAGTCGGCTTTCTCGCGCGACAGGCGGGAAAGCCAGTCAATTCGCAGCGATCGGCGGTATTCATTCCAGGAGAAAACAACGAATATGATAAAATACACAACACGAAAGAGCCAGTAGAGATCAAAAAGAATGACGGCATAAATCGCCCACAAAGGCCTGGCAAACGACAACGCAATCGCCCCCAAAAAAGTGAACCAGACGAGAGCGCCCGGTATCATCTCAAATAATCGGTTATGTCCGCCGTACGTGCTTCTCATACAATGGGCTCTATCCGTTACGTTGGTTTCTTTTTTGCGTCGGCAATGACACGGATGATGTGTATTTCTCCGTTGGGCACGAACACGGTGTGGCCGTCGGTGTCGCGGATCACCGTTGAGCGAAGCGAGATGCGCTCAACCATTCCACGCACAGAGTCGAGCTGCACAACCATGCCGGGCGCGTATTGGTGCTCAAGCAGAATGAAAAGTCCGGCGATGACATCGCGCACCAGCGTTTGCGCGCTAAAGCTTGCGATGACGCCCAAGATGCCTGCGCCGGTGAGAATCGGCGTAATATCTATCTGAAGCGTTCTCAGTATCATCGAGCCGGCAATAAAAAAAAGCGTGATGGAACCGATGGTGCGGATAAGCGTGCCGATTGTCGCGACTCGCTGATCGTCGCCTTCTGCTGCATGAACTACCGTGCGCATCATTGCGGATAATTTTTTGACGAGGAGCTCAAGAAGCCAATAGAGAAAAACCGCAACAAAAAAAATAGCAAGTATTGAAAAAAACCGCTCAAAAAACATCGAGGGATCAATCATACTACTCGGAATGGGATAAGGAAAATGCGCAGGAAAACGTCCCCGCCTTTTCATGGCATGCCGCGTGCGCCTCATCAAGGCGCGCCGCGTTGTCAACGGTATGGCGCTGCGTATCAATTTGTTCGCCGTACACCGCACCGGTAAGAACCATGTTTTTTGCCCCTACGTTCTGAATGGAAAAAACATCAAAATCCGCATACAGCATGCCCATATCCGTAAATCGCGACATGAGCTCTTTGAGCCAGCCGACAAAAAGGGCGTTCAGGTCATCTGCTTGTATGACAATCTCTTGTCGAACATCGCCGCGGATTTTGTTGTTATGGGCAAGACCGTCAAACAGCGCGTGGCCCGCATCGATGAACACATCTTTTTCTGATGCGCCCTGGCATGTGAACAGTGTCTTTTTGTCTTCGTCGTTTCGAGTAAATGGCATAAAATGTCAATGACGATGCGTTGAATTATTTTGAATTACGAAATTGTCGAAATGCCTTCCTTTTGTCATCCCGGCGTAGGCCGGGATCCAGGTGGAATAAATACTCTTTGCCTGGGCTGGATCCCCGATCAGGTCGGGGATGACAGTTTCGTAATTCAAAGGAATTATGTATTTATTTCTTCTTCCCCTGACTCTGTTGCCGTGACGGAACATTTTTCATTTCCCTTTTCATCTCGTCCCACCCGCTTTTTAAAATTGCGCTCACGTCAGAAATGAGCAGTGCCGCTTCTTGTTTTTTCTTCGCGGCCTGCGCCATGGCGTTTAAAAAAACGTGTTCGTACTCATCTCGCGTAAACAATTCCGCTTTTTTAAACTTTTTCTGCATGTCCTTTTTTGTCTGCTCGACTATCTTTGTAAGCTGGGCCTGGGTTTTCTTTCCCGACTGGGGAGCAAGCAGGAGCGCTGCCGCGGATGCAATGAGCGCGCCGACCGCCGCTCCTTTGAGTGTGCCTTTCATATGGTTAGGGATTAGGGATTAGGGATTAGGGATTAGGGATTAGGGATTAGGGATTAGGAGTTATATAGAAATTGCTCTAATCAAATACCAATATCCCAATGTCTAACCATCTTACAGGCGTGTATCTCCCCCCACCTTTTTTTGGGATTTGGCGCTTGGATATTGTTTAGATCAATTAGGTCAATTAGAAATTAGGTGAATTACCCAAGTACGTCCTCTACCCACAGAAAACCCTGAAGGTTCTCGAAAATAGTATAGCATGCTGAAAAAAAAGGAACAGGTCTATTGTATGTATCCCCAATCGACCTGAACCGGACGCCTGCCATCGTTCTTTGCAACATACCGGTATGCGCTCAGCGCCGCCTTCGCTCCTTCTCCTGCCGAAATGACAATCTGCTGATACGGCACTGTCGTACAATCGCCGGCGGCAAATATCCCCTCACAATTTGTCCTACAACGGCTATCGACAATAATACGTCCATCGGAGCTGCATGCAAGAATGCCCGCGAACCACTCATTGCGCGCTTCAAATCCGATGGCGACGATAAGCGCATCGGCTTGAAGAACGCGTCGGCTTGCGTCCCCGGACTCTATCTCAACCGATTCAAGGCACTGCGATCCGCCAAGAGAAATAATTCGGGATCCAAACCGACAGTCAATATCGGAAATGCGTTCCACGCGTTCGCGAAGTATTGCTTCTCCGGTAAACCCATCGCGGCGATGAACAACAGTGATCTGCGATGCGTACCCTGCCAATCGCGCTGCGGCATCCATCGCGGAGTTTCCTCCCCCGACAATGACCACTCGTTTTCCCTTATAACCGATCGGATCGAATGCTCCGCCATAGACAATGCCATGCCCGATAAATGAGTCCTCGCCCGGCACGCCAAGCATCCGAGGCGATTTCCCCGTCGCGACAATTACTGTTTTCGAAACATACTCCTGCAAAGTACCCCCCACGGAAAAACCGCCATTGGACTTCTTGATATGACCGATCCTATCAACTGAAAACAGACACCCGAACCGAAGCGCCTCTTCATAAAATTCCCTGATAAGATCCGGCCCTTCTATGGCCCTGCATCCGGGATAGTTTTCAATTTCTGCCGTTGATGCCGTTTGTCCACCGAGATCCGATCCAAGGATAAGCGTAGAAAGCCCCCTTCGCGCGGAAAAAATCCCCGCACAAAGACCGGCCGCGCCGGCGCCAATAATACAAACATCATAGAGCGGATGATGAAACGACCCCAATGCGCGTCGGGGCCGTTTTAATGAGTGTTCTGATTGGCTCTTAGACATTGTCTTCGTCGTCATAGGAATCATACGCGCCACTGTCTTCTTCTTCCTGCTCTGCCTCGAGCGAAAGATCGGTTTCACTATCATCATCGACTCCTGATATATCGTCATCAAGAAGCGCCGCGTCATCGTCGGCATCATTGTCTTGCATGGGCACAAGCGCAAGACCGCAAATCTGGCACGACCCCGGGGCGTCTGACTCTTCGCCGCACTGCGTGCAGACATATACTTTGTCCATATTCCATTGTTATAGTTAATTCATAAAATATATCGCATCCATTCTGCGTGTCAATAGATTTATTTTTCTTGACGCGCAATCCGGATAAGCAGCGCCGTGCCGGCACCGCGCGATCCGCCGCTCAGACCTTGCGATGGAATGGTTGTCATGGTCGGAGCAATATCGATATGCGCCCAAGCAGGAAAATCCTTTGCAAATGCGTGGAGAAAGAGCGCGCCATTTGTCGCGCCTCCATCGCGCGTTTTCTTCGCGTTGCGAATATCTGCCACGGTGCCTTTGAGCTCCTCCTCATACTCCTCCCAGAGCGGCAACGGCCAAAGATAATCACCGGACTGTTCGCCGTATTGGCACAAACGCCCCACAAGATCCTCATCTCGGGAAAATACACCCGCGGCATGAGGTCCCAAGGCAACCGCGCAAGCGCCGGTGAGCGTCGCGATATCCACGACGAGCGAAGGGCTGAATTTCTTCGCGTAGGTCAGCGCATCGGCAAGGACAACGCGCCCCTCCGCATCCGTATTGGTAATTTCAATCGTCGTTCCGGACATCGCACGGAGAATATCCCCCGGACGATAGCTGGATCCCGACGGCATATTCTCAACCGCGGGAATTATCCCAATGACATGCGCACGCGCCTTCATGCGGGCAAGAGCGACGAGAGAAGAAATGACTGCCGCCCCGCCGCTCATATCCATATGCATTTCTTCAAGTGCGCCTGTCGGTTTTAAATTCAATCCCCCGCTATCAAAGGTAATGCCCTTACCGACAAAAACAATCGGCTTCTTCTTTGATGACGCGCCGTGATATTCCAAAACAATCAACTTCGCCTCCTCGCTGCTTCCGCGAGACACCCCCAGGATTGCCCCCATGCCAAGTTTTTTCATCTGCGCCTCGCCAAGCACGGTGACGCGAATCCCGTATTTCCGCCCTTGCTGGCGCGCATAGCGCGCCAATACCGTTGGCGTCATGTCGCCTCCGGGAGTATTGGCAAGTTCGCGCGCTTCGTTAATGTGCTGTCCGATGACAGCGCCGAGGTCAAGGGCTCTCTGCAGTACCCTTCCTCCCGCCACACCGCGAGTAGCGTACTGTATCTGCTCCACATCCCCCCATCCCTCTTTTGGTTTTTTCAAATAGGCGCGGTATGCATACTGGGCCATCTCCGCGTTTTGAGCAAAAATTTCCGCGCATTCGGACAACGGCGTACCCGGCAACGACAGATCGTCGAGGAGGACTGCGCAGGCCTTCTGTTTGATGTTTTTGATCTGCTGAACTATTTTTCTTGCGGCAAGACAGAAACGCCGCCTGTTCCATTGTTTTTTCTCGCCCAATCCGACGAGTAGGGCATGGGATGCGGTGCCTGAGGGAAACGTCAGCTTTTCACATTCCAGCCATCCGGCTTTAAAACGATTGAGCGCGGCGCTTCCATACGCCCTGTCACGCGCGGAGAGTCGCGACAAGAAAGGGTGGACGCCCGTATGATCGGCAAACACTGCGATGACCGGACAAGAAATGATGTGTTTTGATAGTGAATATGTATGATTCATAATTATCCGGCCGGCTGCAGCGTAATCCTTGTTGATTTAAAAAAGAAATATCCAACGATGACGAACGTAAGAATAGGCGATACGAGAGGATTGACATGGGCGCCAAATCCTTCCGCAAGCATAACGCATCCCAATACAAGGATAGAATACATCGCGCCATTTTTCAAATATGCATACTTTTTAATACGGTGGATATTGCCGATGGTCAGCTGGCGGACGACAAAAGCGCCAAGTCCGTTGCCGATGAGGATGAGCGGGACTGCCAAAGTAAATGCAAATGCGCCCAGCACGCCGTCAATGGAAAATGTCGCATCGATTGCTTCCAAATACACTATTTTACTGATATCGGACAGAGTGCCCTTCATCAGTTTTTTTTCCTGCAGCTCTGCGTTTGCTTTAAATCCGTTTGTAATGAAAAAAACTGTTGAGCCAAGCACGGCGGCAAACGGCATGCGCGGATCGATCTGCTGCGTCATCCAGACAGTCCAAGCCAAAAACACCGAGGCAACGGTAAAAAACCACATTCCGTTCTCGTGAATGAGCTTCTCGCCAAGGAACGCGTAATTTTTCTCCTCCATGAACAACCAATGAAAAAAAAGCAATATGAGGAACGTTCCGCCGCCAAGCAGCAAAAACGGCGCTGAGTGCTCCAGCGATGAAAGAACAGCCGGATCGCTGCTCAGCGTTGCGGTAAACGCGCCAAAAAACCCAAGGCCGGGATTCGTTATCCAAACGATGAAAAGCGGCAACGCCCCGCGCACCACGAACACGGCAAAAAAAATGCCCCAAACCAAAAACCATTTGCGCGCTTTGGCTTGCATGGTTGAGAGCACCTCCGCATTGATAATGGCGTTATCAATACTGCTAATGATCTCAAAGAGGCACAACCCCGCGACAATAATAATCAGTGATACGATGTCCATGGTGATAAGATACCCAATTTACGAATCAACATCCGCGACACCCTCCTTGCCGTTTCCTTCCACAAACTCGAGATGCAGCTTCGTTTTACCTTGGTCGGGAATATCCCTCTTGTAGTTTGCGACGAAGTCCTTTACCGCGCTTCGAACGGCGCTGCTTGCGACTGAACGGAGCGCGGCGCATATCTCTTTTTGAATTTCCATTACATCATCACGCTTGTCGCTTCCCGCATTGATGATGATGTGTGTTTCGTCCGTATATCCATTCTGGACATAGTATGAATCAATATCTTCCTTTGATACAACGCGCTTGTTGCGATCGCTGCTTCCTCCCCGTGTCAAAATCATGACCCCCCCCATTCGCGCGGAAAGAATTTCGTCACCATATATTGGCAGTTCACCCGCCCTGCACTCTCTATCTCCGGTAAAAGCAATCGTCACGAACGTTCCCCTTCCGTCGTCCGGCATATCTGCATACTCTTGATACTCTTTTCTTGCTGCCATGTATGATTCTCTGGTATACGGGGAATTAAGCGGCGGGTTCCACCATTCTTCGGCCAATTCTGGCTTTGGATGATCCTGTTGCGGCGACTGGACATCCGCGCCAATCAATAACGCTTTCATTGACGCCGCATCTTCACTGTTCGTTATTCGTGTAATCAAAAGAACTCCTGGATAATCAGATTTTATATCTTGGTGCAACTTCATGACTGCGCGCATCGCGCTGTCTATCGGTATCGTTCGCATTTCTTCCGCGATTTCCCTGTGGATAACTTCGGCAAATGCCGGATCTTTTTTTGCGATACAAAAATAATAGGGGTCGCGTATTCCTATTTCTACGATGTATCCGGCAATATCATCCTCGCCTGCAAGTGGGACGGTTTCACGCACATCGCCAAGACGGGCCACTGCAAACGTACGGACAAACAGCCCCTCCCTTTGGCCATCGCCGCCACTCAGCGGCGGTCTGCCGGCAGTTACATGCATGTCAACAAATCGATCAACCCCTTCAACCGTTATCGTCCGAGATAATCGATCTTCCATAAGGGGCGGCTCCTCACTTTGACGGCTCTTGCTCGTTTGGGCGATTAAACGCATGGATTCCAACACCTTCTGGTAGGGATTCTTTTTTTTCGTGTCGACAGTGCCGCTGGCGCCTCCGCTTGTCTGAGCTTGGTTCACGTCCGGAACATCGGTTTCATCGCCTGGCGACGGCCTATCAAACGGGCAATATTCCTGCCTTGGATGTACTGCTTTTATCCTATCTGCCATATTCGGATATTTTATACTAACTCAACGAGCATTTTACTTGGGTCAAGCAAGCTTGGCTGTGCCTGATATTTTTCAAACTCCAGCTGCCGTGCCTCCGCGGGCGTTCTCATCGCGGGTCCGCCGTCATCGGCGCGTCGTATTGCGGCAAACATTCGCCCTGCCATACTTTCCGCAAGCGTTCGGGCTTGCGTATTAATCCGAATACCAATCCGGTTCCCGGGCAATCCTACAAGAATAATGTATGATCGTATGGCAGCATCAGAATCGAGTATGGGCACTCCCTTCTCCGGCGCGGCATGCAGATGAACAAACGCCCCTCCGCCGCATGCGAAAACTCGTTCGTCTTTATATTCCAGCAACCTCCCCCCTTTTTTCATATCTCCGATAATATCGATAATCGTCGGCTTGGTGCTCTCTGTCCAGCGTTCCGATGCTTCCTCTTCAAGACGTTTGAGTCGATTGTCGTAGGCGCGCGTGGAAAAAATGTTCTTCTTTCTCTCCTTTTGCCCGCTCATTCCTAAAATTATCTCTTTTCGTTTCTCGACCGGAACATCCAGCATGCTTGATTGGCGCGTTGCCGTTGTTATCGCGGATGGATAATCAGGTGAAACAAAAGCGCCATACACGTTCATATGTATCCCCGATTTCTTATTACTTTTTATAAATGCGGCTGCTATCCCTTGGTTAAATGAGATACTCGCAACGCGCGGATCTGTCGTTTGTTCAATTGCCCGGACGATATCTCCATGAAACTTTTTTGCTGCCGCACTATCTGACGTTTGGATAAATATACCTACCGGATCCTGCGAATTTCCAATTTGAATGACATATCCGGCAACATCGTCTGACGAATGAAGGGGGATTCTTCCGCGATAGTCAATCTCTTGCGCGACTGCGTAGGTATGCACATAGATTGGCTCATACCAATCCTCTTGCGTGCTCGACCATCCCTGCGACTTGCTTTTTTCGCTCAAGTCAATAGTTGGACGCACTGAAATAACGGCATCAATATACCGCCCCGCAGTATTGGATGGTTTCGGTTCGCAATGAAATGGCTCTGTTGCAATGGGTGTCATGTCGGCAACAACCGATCCTGCGCTGGTGCGCATTCGTTCAATAAACAACTGATATGCCAAAATTTCATTCTCACCTGTTTTTTTTGAAATCAACCTATCCCCGGCCATGGGTTCCTGATCGGATAATTCATCGCCTATCGGCTGAGGGCCTCCGATTTCTTTTCGTGGCATAAAAACGCTCAAGTTATTTCATACAGTATGGGCATTACCGTATCTCATATTTGAGAGTGACGTCGACTGTCATCTCTTGCGAGCCGGGTTCTATTGTAGGAGATGACGGTGTCTCCGAAGCACTGGCGGAAAGTGGCGCAAACTCATAACGACTATAAAAGGGTTCGGGGGCATACCCCTCGTCAATGGAAAGCAGCCGCCCAAGAGTAAAACCGCCTGCCTGTGCCATGTGAATCGCCTTTGCCTTTGCCTTTTCTATTGCTTGCGCGCGCGCGGTCGCCTGCACTGCTGTTGAGTCGTCGACTTCGAATGAAAGTTGAGAGACCGAGTTTGCCCCCTTGTTCACAACTCCGGACAGTATGTCGCCAATGACGCCAAAATTCTTTTCCCGGACCGTCACGGCAATGGTTTGCTCGATTGTGTAGCCGACAATCTGCGGCGGTGGGCACGGCTTGACTGCTCGATCGCTTCCTTGCGCAGGCGTCGGCGACGCGGAGCAATCGAAATACTGATATCGGGGATCAACAGAATAGTTCTGGGTTTTTATATCTTTCTGATCGAGGTCCTTTGTTTTGATAAATGCAATGACGGTGTTTACTTTCTCCGTATTTTTTTCATGTGAGCTCCCGAGATTGGTGTCGCCCTCGCTAATGACGCGAATGACAAATCGCGCAACATCGGGAATGGCGGTTGCCTTTCCGCTTCCCGAGACAGAAAAACTTCGAAAAGATGTCGGCTCGGCGTTGCGGCTGTACGCACTCACATACCATAATGACGCGCCCGCAAAACACACTATCGCGAGAACTCCTGCCAGACCGAGAATGTTTTTTATACCTGTAGACATAGGTGATTAAAAATTAGGAATAGATGAGTACGTCGCGTACGATCTGAAATCTGAAACCTGATCACTGAAACCTATTTCCCTGAATGGCGAAACCCGACTGCCGACAGATACGCCGCGACAACCATTGCCACCCAACTGGGCCACATCGGGACTTCAAATCCGGCAATGGTCAGCGGCACTGAGAAAATAAGGCGCGAAAGATGTCCGGCAAAAACAATCAAAAATATGATTGCCGAGGTCATCGTGAATATTCGCAGGGGCATATGTTTTTGCTGGTAATGGTTAGTATTAAAAGGGTTCTTCCACTTTCCCATGGAAGCATTATCGAATAAATCATACATTCCTTTGAATTACGAAACCCTTTTTGTCATTCCGACCCCGTTCGGCTCGCGATATTGTTCGCTCAGGGCAGGCTAGTAAGGAGTGGAGGAATCTATGTGGTTAAAAGAAAAACATAGATCCCTCGACTTCGCTCGGGATGACAACGCGGGCGTTATTGGCGGTTTCGTAATTCAAAGTACATTCAATATCACGGGACTCCGACAACCAAGCACCAAATCAAAAAAACACACGGCGTAAATCACAAATTCAAAATCACGAAGCTCCAAATAAATTTCAAATCCAAAATTCAGAAGAATCGAATTGTTGTTTTGGATTTTATGAATTGTGATTTATTTGTGATTTGAGATTTTTGATTTGGTGTTTGGTAATATATATGAGCCATAGGAAACCCTGAATGTCCATTAAAAGTATACCATGCTCAAAAAATATTGGAATGAGCGAATTATTGTGCTCGCTCCAGCGGACTATACCCGTGTTCCACCTCAAGACCGTCAGGATACCCGTCGCCATCGGTGTCAGGATTGCTCGGATCGGTCATACGCTGCCGCTCATCATCGTCAGAGAGCATATCTCCGTCGCTGTCCGCCTTTCGCACCGCGCCCGAATACGTAATCGCATTCACGATGTTCCATTCGGTGATTGTCCGCGGCAGGATACCATATACATCCGCAAATGTTTTTAAGCCCCGCTGCTCACTGGACAGATTGCGATGGTTTGCTTCCTGCTGCAGTCCGTATGCCATAATCATAAGCGCGGCGGCATCGTTACTGTTTTCGATAACGCCAACCCGCTTGTATATCCGCTTGAATTGTGTTTGCGCCGCCTGCTGCGCATCACCGTTGCGCATGTTAGGAAATCGTCCGTTGACTATTTTTATCATATCGACAATTTCCTCCTCGGCCTGCGGAAGCTTGCGATACGCGGCGCGATAGGAATAAAAAACCGCGGCCCTCACCCCCCGGCCAACGCGCCGTGAATTATCATCGACGCCATACGCGACAAACGCGCTGAGTATCCTTTGCGCATTTTCGCTCAGTGTGTTCAAATCCTCTTCAGCGTCCTTCAAATATGTCAGGGAGACAAAACGCTCATCGATCCTGCTTGGCGATTCATGTATCTGTGAAAGGACAGTATCGATCCTACCCTCCATGAGCAGGGCCGCAGTAGCTTGAATATTTTTAATCTGGCTATCGCGAGCCGTCACTTGTTCTTCTTCCTCCCCGCGCGGCGCATCAGCGCCAAACACGCTGCCTGAATACAAAAACGCCCAGACAAGGATGCCAAACCATAGTATCACACGACTTACGCAGTTGAGTGCAGTTCTAGGCGCCGCCGAGGAACGGAGTAAGGCGTACTCTGTGGTACGGTGTCGAGTACCGGAGGCGGCAACGAAGAAATGTGCCAACTGCGTAAGTCGTGATATCAGTGTTCGCCACATACGGATTTACCCGATAGATACGGTCTTTATATTTACAAACTCTCGGATGCCGTACTGCGCCAATTCGCGGCCGTACCCTGATCGTTTTACGCCACCGAAGGGCAGGCGAGGATCCGATTGCACCATAGCGTTTATAGCAACAAATCCCGCATCAAGCAAGCCCGCGATGCGCTCCGCCTTTTCCTTGTCCCGAGTCCAGATCGACGCGCCAAGGCCGTATGGCGTATCGTTTGCTCTGCGTATCATGTCCTCATCTCCATGTGCGACAATGACAGATGCAACCGGACCGAAAAGCTCCTCGTCGTATGCCGGCATACCCGGACCAACGTTTGTCAAAATTGTTGGGGCGAAGAAAAATCCTTCGCGCGCAAGCCGGCTTCCGCCAGTCAGAATAGTCGCGCCCTTTCGGACGGACTCCGCGACCTGGTATCCGATGTCTTCCAAAATCGTTTCCGAGGCAAGCGGCCCCATCTGCGTGCGTTCATCCATCGGATCTCCGACGATATATTCCTCAACATGCTTCTTGAACTGTGTAATAAACTCATCTGCAATACGCTCGTGGATAATAAACCGTTTGGCCGCGACGCATGTCTGGCCAGCATTGCGCAAACGATCTGCGGCCGCAGTACCGGCAACCGACTCGATGTCGCAATCCGGAAACACGAGAAACGGATCGCTGCCGCCAAGCTCAAGGACTGATTTTTTCAAGTTTTTTCCCGCTGCCGCGGCTACCGCGCTCCCCGCCCCTTCACTGCCTGTTAATGTGACGGCCCTTACGCGAGGATCTGCGACGACCGTCTCAACGCGTGAGGAGGAAAGAAACATATTCCCGACAATGCCGGCAGGGAACCTGGCAGCGCGAAATACGTCCTCTATTGCCTGGGCGCATTGCGGAACGTTTGATGCGTGTTTTAAAAGATAGACATTACCCGCCATCAGCGCCGGCGCTGCGGAACGAAACACCTGCCAGAAGGGGAAATTCCATGGCATAACAGCAAGGATAATTCCAATCGGATCGAAGCGAACATAACTTTTTTCAGAATCGCATACAATGTCTTCTCTCGCCAGCATTGTCTCTGCATTCTCTGCATAGTACCGGCATACCCATGCGCATTTTACTATCTCAGAAACGCCTGCCGTCACAGGCCTTCCCATTTCTCGCGCCATCAGTACCGCATAGTCCCGCTTTCCTTCTTCAAGACGGTCTGCAACGGCGCGCAGCATACGCGCCCGCTCTGGCACACTGACATCCTTCCAGGACTGGAAAGCGGCTTGCGCTCGATCTATTTTTTCTCGAATTATTTCCTCGCTGTCCTCGGAAAATGTTTTTTCGATTTTTTCCGTTGTCGGATTGAGGGTTTGGATGGGCATATGTGCTAGGTAATTTCTAATTGTCTAATTCCTAATTTCTAATTGACCTACAGGTTAACCGTGTAATGAAATCGGTGTACCCTGAAACCGCCAAAAAATTGTCGCATTTCGTCGAAGCTGTCATTCCCGCGGAGGCGGGAATCCAGACTAAAAATATATCCTTATAAGGAAATACCATAGCTATAGACTGGATCCCGGCCTGCGCCGGGATGACAATGCTTTAGCGATTTTGGGAGAGTAAAGATGCACCGATTTCATTACACAGTTAACCCCTACAGAAT
>JACQWH010000007.1 GCA_016209345.1 Candidatus Uhrbacteria bacterium | reverse complement strand
TATCCAGTCCTCGTGGGTCACCCAGGGGCCGAAAATCGGGCAGATGGCGCTGTACTACGGGGCCAACGACATGGGGAGCGTCATGATCGAGGAAAACGTCGTGCGCGCGGCCGGGACCAGCTACCGCATGGACGAACAGGAGATTTGCCGCCTCATCGCCGACATCGGCCTCGTCCCCCGGCGGCGCAACATGCGCTACCAATTCGTCTAGGCGGAGGACGCCTTCCGGTCCGCGGACGTAAACCGTTCATTGAAAATTCAAGCGGTTCAACCGGTCATATTGAGGAAATAATGTTGTCGGCGGCCTGATAGGCCATCTTCATGGCCACATGGGAGTTGACATACTGGAACCGCCCCTGCCTGCCGATGGTTTGGAGGTTGGAGAGATCGCCCACCCAATCGAGCAGGGTTTGCAGATGCTTCTCGTAGTTCAGCAAATACATGGGGTAAGCGTGGCTGGCTTTGAAAATATGACATTCCAAAATCTCTTCAGGCGCGATCAAATTTTCGCGTATAAGATCGTTGATGACAATTTCTTTGGCGTGGTTTTCCTCGATCCAAACGAAATCCGAGGTCTCGCAGTTGATTTCCGCGATCAGGATTGTTCCGTGATTGGGCTTGACCTCGATCCCGAAGTAACTCAAATCCATAATCCGGTTAAAAGAAATTTCCCGGAAATACATGAACGACGCGGGAAGAACTTTCCCCCTGTTGACGACCAGCCCGACGAATAGAGTGCCGTGGAATTTCAATTTTTCAGCCGCGCCCAAAACCTTTTTATCCGGCGCCGGATTCGCCAAACCGCCCAGCAAGTTGATGGGAATGGTAGAGATGACATGGTCGCAATCCAAAATCTCTTCAACGTCGCCGTCGACCACTCTCACGGAAGAAACTCTCCCGTCGGCGACGAAAAGCTCGGTAACCTTTTTGTTCAAGTGGATGCTTCCGCCCAGTTTTACGATTTCCCCGCCCATGCGTTCCGCGATCAACGAGAAACCGCGCCGCGTGGTAAAAATCTCCCCCTCGATTTTTTCCACAAACCGTTCGGTACGCTCCACTTTGGAAACCCGATTTCGAAAAGGTTTGAAGAACTTCTCGATAATTTGCAAAATGTTCATCCTGGGAATGCGTTGTTTTGCAAACTCCGGAGAGAACTGGCTGGGCGGGACTCCCCAAACTTGCTCGATGTACGACTTGAAAAACAACTCGTACAGCGTCCGGCCATAACTTTCCAGAAGCACGGACTCCGTGGTTTCCACCTCGGGTTTGACAAATCGGGCCTTCGTTGCGTAACAAATAAAATCGAAAATGCTTTTTACGACGATGCCGAACGGCAGTTTCAATAGAACGTCGGTAATGGAAAGCGGGAAATCGAAATACTCTCCCATGAACTTGATTTTGACGGTCCGGTCAAATCTGATCAGATCGTCGCCCATGAGCGTCTTGATATCGTCCAGAACCTCCGGATCGCTGGCATGAAAAATATGAGGGCCGTATTCATAAATATTGCCGTTCAACTCGACGCCTCCCGCCAAACCGCCGACCCGTCCGGACATTTCAATGACGTGCGGTTTCAAACCCTTTCTTGCCAACCGCCACGCCGCGGCCAAACCCGCCGCCCCGCCGCCAAGTATCAAAATTTTCTTGCTCAATTCCCAAACCTTCAAGAAGGTGGCAGATTTGCTATCTTAAAGCCGGATGGCCCTGACACGAAAAACAACCCGGCTCGATGTCTTTACGATTAAGGGGGAGAAGCTAGAACGTTTTTACCGATTCAATGATATGATTGACGTCCGCATCGGCGAGATTGGGGTGAATGGGCAAATTCAAGGCGGTCTCGTTCAAATGTTCGCAGTTGGGAAGCTTCGCGGAAGATTTAAAAATGGGGCTCAGATGAAGCGGATGATACCTTAAAGTAGTGTAGATCCCTTTATCGAAAAGGTATTTCGCCAGTTTGTCCCGGCTTCGGGTCCTTAACCGGATGCAATAGGTGAAATATGAATGTTGTTCGTCGGGTTCCGGCCCTTTTGGGGTTGCAAGCCAATCCAGTTTTCCAAACTCCGTTTGATAGGTGTCCCAAATTCTCCTCCGGCGGGCTTGGTGCTCATCCAGTTTTTTCAACTGGACCAGCCCCACGCTGGCGCACACATCGTTCGGAATAAATTTCGGGCATACGTCGATGATGTTGTATTCCCACCATCGTTCGGGTTTTGAAAGCGCCGACTCGAAGCCGGATTTGCCAATTCCGCAATAACGCAATAACCTGGTCTTTTCCATCCACGCCCGGTTCTTACCGGTAATTCCCCCGCCTTCCGGCATGGCCAAATTCTTTATAGCGTCAAAACTATAGATGCCGACATCCCCAATGCTTCCGCAATACTGGTTCCCCAGCTTGGAGTCGACGGCATGCGCGGCATCCTCGACAATGGGCAATCCAAAATCTTGAAGGGTTTCCATGCGGACCGGCTTACCCGCATAATGGACCGCCATGATCGCCCGGGTTTTTCCAGTGATATGCGGTTCGACCGTTTCCCGGGTAATGTTATGCGTTTCCAGGTCCACGTCGCAAAAAACGGGACTATGTCCCGCCAATAATACGGCATGGGCGCACGAAACCCATGTAAAGGCGGGCAATATCACCTCCGAACGGGGCGGCAGGTCCAACATTTTCATGGCCATGAGCAAGGCGTTCGACCCGCTGTTGACCAGGGTAAATAGCGGTAAACCCAGCCGGTCGCGGAACTCCTCCTCGAAGCGCGCGGTTTTGGGGCCGATTCCCATCCATTGGTTTTCCAGGCTCGAACGGATTTCCTCCAATTCCTCCAAGCCTATTTTCGAGCCAAAAACGGATATCATCGATTGATCAATCGGAATTAGTAGTAAGAAATCGGCGGTCGATTACGGAAGGATTCCAAAATCGCAGGGTTTGACTCTGTCTATAGGTTTTCGGTACGCGAAATGGCTTCCCGGCGGGAAAAGTATAACAAAAATCGGACTTTATGGTAAGAAAAATTTGACCCGGCCGGGTGAAAGGGGTTCTCTTCGGGAACCGCCCGTCGGTGGGCCAAGCCCGTCATACCAACTCATAGCAGAGAAGGTATTCCTTGATTTTATCGCGGGAATTGAACATCAGAACGTCAATAATGGACAAAGAAGGGGTAAAATCCGCCCCATACTGCTTGTAGAGCGGCGGGTTCGGTTTCAGGAAATTCAAGGAAATATTCTTGTCGTTGAATGCCTTTTTCGAGTAGAGCGGAACCCCTCCTATGGGATTGATGTAGGCGGAGGCGCGCTCGATTTCGCAGATATTCAAAATTCTTTCCTGGGCCCGGAGTTGCGAATTGTCATAGACGGTCGACGTATCGACAAACTCCGTTTTGATATCCAGATAACGGGCGACCGCTTTCAAGCTTGCTACGGCAAGATTGGAAATTTTGGGTTCGTCCCGGCTTATGACCTCATGGACTACCGCGAATCCGTCGTTGAAAAAAGGCGCCTTTTTATACGCCAACTCGACGCTTCTCAACATCTTTGCCCGCCATCCCGATTCGCCGGCGATTTCCACGTCCTTGATCAGCTTGTTTTGACTGGCTTTTCTCAACGGCACAATGATGAAGGAAGGTTGTCCCGCGATCAAAATATAGTTCCTGTTGATCCATCGTTTTTTCATAAAATGGACGTCGTCGTAAACGACGAATTTGTCCACCGCGTCGATCAGTTGAAGATAACCGATGTAAGGGAAAAAATACGGTTGAACAATGGCGAGTTTCATCTGGATTTATTTTACTGCGGGGGATATGATATCGACGTTTGAAATTTAATGTTCGGGCATGACCTCAACAAAACCTGATGCGCGCGGGATCGATGGTTGTGGAGAATTACAACTCCATCGTTGCTTTCCATGTCCATGAAGGGTGTCTTGAAAGGTTCGGCGACAACCACAACGGCTTTCCTTGTCCGAATTTATCCGACCTCATCCGAAAATACGACATGATATTTGGCGTGATCCGGGGGGGGAGAAGAGGCGGCAATTCTCGACTTTGGATGCGACGCCGCCACGTTTTACGAACATATACTAAAAAAACCCCTCGTTGAAAACAAAATACAGCGGCTTGGATTTGAGCCCCCAATTCGTTGTTTTGCGCAGGAAGAGCTCCCCGGAAGTCGATTTTCATTGTCTGGATATCCTGAAAAACCCGAATGGCCTCGGAGTGTTTGATTATATTACAACGACCGGCGTTTTTACAGAAAAACCGGTTTTGCCTTTTCCGGACATGCTGGACTGTTTCCAGCAAATGGCCGCGCCGTTTTCTCCAAGGCAAGGATAGAAATAGCCTTCAACGTCCTGTCCATGCAGGCGAATTGGGGGAAGGACTTTTTGTTCCATGGGTCTTTCTTGCCGTTTTTTCTAAACAAGGGGTTGGCGGGGAACCTTAATCATCATACGAACCGACCGCGAGCTTTACGAATACGCAACCCTGCTTATGAAGAAAAATTCATAACAATGGCGAAAGTCATTATTTTTGGCCTGCAAGATTCCGCCTCCCTGGCGCTTTTTTATTTAAAACACGACTCCCCCCATCAGGTCGTGGCCTTTAGCGTCACAAAGGAATATCTACCTGGAAACGCTTTATTCGAAGGACTTCCCGTGGTCCCGTTCGAGGACGTCGAGAAATCGTTTCCTCCCTCGGAATACGCCTTTTTCGCCCCGATGTCTTATCGAAAAATGAATCGGGACCGCGCAACCGTTTATGAAAACATCAAAAGCAAAGGGTATAAACTGATAAGTTATATCAGCGCCAAAACCGCAGTTTACCCGGGAACCGGGATCGGGGACAATTGCTTCATTCTGGAAAACAACAACATCCAACCCTTCAGTTCCATAGGGAACAACGTAGTCCTATGGGGCGGAAGTCAGATATCCCATCATTGTGCCATTAAAGACCACGTATTTATCGCTTCTCACGTGGTGGTCTCGGGACATTGCGTCGTCGATCGGTTTTCGTTTTTGGGGCTCAACTCCTCGGTCCGGGAAGGTCTTCACATAGGAGAAGGTTCGCTGATCGCCATGTCCGCCTCCGTCGTCAAAGACACCGAGCCGTGGGGAATTTACATGGGCGTCCCGGCCAGGAAAATCGCGGGTTCCAGCAATGACTTTGAGGTATGACGAGAGAAAGTCCCCTTGAAAAACAAACTTATTCTTTCGATCGTTTTTTATTTTTGCTTTCTCCTCCTCACGCCCCTGGGACTCTTTAACGACTGGATCCCCCTCTCTTGGCAAACGGGGTTCTATTCCGTAACCACCATAGACCCCGGCGACGACACGGGATATTACGCCTACCTCAGGTCCGCCTTTTTCGACCGGGACTTCGACTTCATCAACGAGCGCAATTACTCTCACGCCGAACGTCTCAATCCTACGGGATACATTTTCAACAACTGGCAGATCGGCCAGAGCGTTTTATTCCTTCCCTTTTTTCTCCTTGGTCATTTTCTTGCGCTGGCTCTCAACGCCATGGGATATCCCATTTCCTTGGACGGATATTCGGCGCCATATTATTTTTCCACCGCGATTGCCTCGGCAACCTACGTATTCATAGGACTCTTGCTTTTGATGCGGCTCCTCGAAAAAACTTATGGGGAAAACGTCGCGATCGTTTCCGTTCTCGGGATCTGGCTGGGGTCTCCTTTAATTTATTACACGTTCATCCGTCAACGGATGGCCCACGCCTCCGAGTTTTTCATCACCGTTCTGTTCATTTTTTTTTGGACGCTATACAGGAAGTCCGAACGCCGCGCCCACCATGCCCTCCTGGGCGCGTTGCTGGGGTTTGCATGCATGGCGCGGATCATCAACGTCCTTTTCCTCTTCTTGTATTTCGCGGACCAGTTTTGGCTTTGGTTGCGCGACCCCCGGCGGTTGCGGGGACTCAAACCGATCGGGATTCGCTTCGCCACCTTCGCGGCAATGACGGCATTGACCTTCCTGCCCCAGTTGTATGCGTGGAACCAATTGGATGGCCCGCCGTTTGGTTATATAATGAAAGCCCTGAGCGTCATGGGCCAAAACTCTCAAACGGCCAGTTCCTCCCCGGCAAGTTTGTGGAAAAAACTATATGACCTGATATTCGGCCCGCAGTGGTCGGTGTTATTTTCCACGCCGATTTTATTTCTAGGTTGCGCGGGGTTCGCGGCGTTCCGTTTTCAGCCCAGGGAATACCTGCCGGGGTTCGCGGCGTTTTTTGCCGTATTTATTTTTCTTCTGTTAACCGCTTTGCCGTCGGCTTCCTATGGGAATCGATGGCTATTGCCAGGCTTAGGCATTTTTGCTTTTGGATTCTCCAGCCTCTTGGAAAAACTTCTTCGGAAAACCTGGCTTTTCAAGACCATTTTGGCTTTTACAATATTATGCGTTGCGGCTCAATACATGATGCTCGTCCAGTTCGAAGTCACTATCAACTACAACGATCCAGAATATTCTTACAAGGCATTGACCAACATGCCATGGTTAATCCTGCAACGCCCCTCCCTCCTGTTGTACTCAACAAACTGGGCGCGGGTGATGTTTCTTGATCATGGAGACAAATGGAACCACGACGATTATCTTTTTCTATTGGTTTTCCCGGGGATGCAACTGGCCGCCATCGGTTTGAGTTTGATCGCGTATGCAAAAATCCAGACGCGGAAGAGAGGACCCATTTCATTCAACCCAAGGATCGTCTTGGGGGGCGTAGGGTTGATCGTCGCGGCCCTGTTGGTTTTGGTGGCAATTTTCGCTCCCACGAAATCCCCCGCCGAGATCGCCGCCCGTATCCAATATTTCGAACTGATAAAACAAGGCGACCTTTTAATGTCGCAAGGACAACCGGACGAAGCCCTCCATTCATTCGACCAGGCCGCATCGTTGATGCCCCAGAGTTGGGCTCCGATTTTCAGAAAAGCCCTCGCCTGGAACGCCAAAAATGACAAGATACGGGTTGATGGGGCCTTGAAAACGGTGTTGGACATGAATCCCGACCATTACGGGGCCTTGTCGCTGATGGGGATCAATCTGTATTCCCTCGGGGATTTCTCCAAGGCCGAGCATTATCTAAAATCCGCGCTCCGGCAAACCCCGTCCAACGAGAAACTCTTTTCCGCCCTCATGGCGGCTTACGTCAGACAAAACAAGGTCGAAGAAGCCCGGAAGCTCTACGGTTACCGTAACGGCAAATGACCCCTCCTCACTCCTCCAATTGTAATGGCGCGAAAACAATATCGGCTGGAAGAAAAATCTCCCCCAGCCCCTCTTTTTCAAAGAGGGGAGCAATGCATCCCCCTTTAACACAGGGGGAATGAGGGGGATTTGAAATGCTATCTATTTAACGC
>JACQWH010000084.1 GCA_016209345.1 Candidatus Uhrbacteria bacterium | reverse complement strand
GTTAATTTCTTCCGGCTCATTTTTGTCCAGTTTCGCCCCAAAAAAGCGCTGAACTCGTCGGAATACTCCAGTATTCCTCCTCATTCATCATCTTTTTTGGAACAAAACTGACTCAAAAATGACCGGGAAGCCCTTTTGCAGAGGGCTCTGAAATAATTACCCCGCCGATGATCCGTGCCTGGTCCATAAAAAATCTCTTCAAATCTTCAACCGTAAGGGGCTTAATCATCCGAGGCAGCGCGGCAATGCGACGCGCTTTCAGGAGCTCTGTACCCAAAAAAATTGGATCGATTGGCATCCCGAATTTCTGTGCCATATCCGCCTTAATATCATCAAAGGAAATCTGCCGCATGAGAAAGTAGAGATCAACGAAATCCTTTGGCTCAAACCGATCAAGAAGCGCCACCAGCTTATTTGCGGCTATATCACGCAAACTGTTCACGCGAATCCCGTCATGGTCGACCAGTGCATAAAGATTATCAAATGCGTAGTGAACGAACTCAACCTTAAGATCTTCTCCTTCGAGATGAAAAACAAACTGGTACCGGTCGGCAATGCGATTGAATGTGACGCGCTCGCATTCCAAGGTGGTGCGCATCTCTTCTACCCATGAGTGCAAAAAAATCGGATCAAACTTTTCTCGGGAAAAAAAATCGAGATCTTCAGATAATCGATGATGGAGATAATACTCGGCCAAAGCAGTGCCGCCGCTCAGATAAAAATTTCCTAAATTTTCGTTCTGTGCTACACCCCGAAGTACGACACGCTGCGCGTTAGTGAGGATTGTTTTCTCCATACAGTACAAACTCTAAAAATTCCCTTCTGTCTTGTGGAATCCTGATCGTTGGGAGATAGGCGATAAGCTGCGCACGATCAAGGTGTGTGCCTTCCAAACCATAGGTAATGCGGCGCTCCAGATACCATGCCGGATCGGCTTTTGCTTGAGCGGTAAATTGTGCATCATCATAATCCCACGGCATAGAGAATGTTTCGTATTATTCCAACCCATATAAGTATACCACAAAATGGGATTTTACGCAATAAAATCCTGAATCAAAAATGTGTTCAGTTCCTATTGCCGCTTATTCTTCCTGCGCTTCAAGAAAAGTCAAAAGATGCTGACAATACTGGGGATATTGCTCAAGCGCGTCGTGCATTGAGTCGTAAATAATTCGGGGGCTCACATTATCATAGTCGTGGACAAGCATATTCCTCATTCCGGCTGACTTTGCGAGTTCTTCGCTAAATGCAAGAGGATACACACCGAGATCCCCGAGACGAAGAAATGTATCGGTGTATGACTTCACGTCCTCCGTGCCTTTTCCTACCTCGGCAATAATGTGACGGTTAATATCCAGGGCGCGCGTGACAATACGCTCGAGGTATCGTTCAACCGCCATAGAGACAACCTGATTCTCAAAAAAATCATCAAACGAATACTCACCAAGCGGTTCGAGTCCTTCGAGATCCTTTTGAATAAGCTTTATCTTGCGATAGAGGAAGTCCTTATTGAGCATGGGAAATAGTGTTTAAGTGACGTTGATATTTATGAACTAGCGCGCGCTCGAGGTCAAAAAGCGGTCGCG
The DNA here is from genome assembly GCA_016209345.1 of Candidatus Uhrbacteria bacterium. GTDB lineage: Bacteria > Patescibacteriota > Patescibacteriia > JACQRZ01 > JACQRZ01 > JACQWH01. The sequence goes on along the minus strand of JACQWH010000084.1, from coordinate 2,760 downwards.
CGTCATCATACATCCGCGCGCTTATCGCCTTGTACTCTTCATAATCCGCCGGATTGCCATACAAAAGGACGCCGTCACGTGTCACCTCATAACGAAAAAGCGGGCTCGCGCCTTCCATGCTCTTCAAATCCAGATCGAGATAGGTGCCGGCTCCCCCCTTCAATAAAAGAGAGAATGGCTCAAAGAGAGCGAGCGCTTCGTTCATATCCATGTGTCTTTCGGGAACGAAAGCAATATCAACATCACTTTCTGAATGTTCTTTACCCCTCGCATGTGAACCGTGGAGTATCACAAAACGAAGCCGATGCTGTTTTGCTATGCTTGCTAATTTTTTTTTGTCGAAAGATGGGATCATATATTTTGACTCTCAAATTCTACATTACTTTGAATTACGAAACTCCGCTTTTGTCATTCCGACCCCGTTCGGCTCGCGGTATTGTTCGCTCAGGGCATGCTAGTAAGGAGTGGGGGAATCTATGTGGTTAAAAGAAAAACATAGATCCCTCGTCCCTCGGGGTACTCGGGATGACATTACTTCGCTCGGGATGACAACGCGGTCGTTATTGGCAGTTTCTACAATTCAAAGTACATTATTACGGTACCACACATCGCTTCGCGGGTCAAAATTTTCATAGGGCCGAACGCATGGGAATAGAAAAAAAACAGCGCCAGGGGATGTAAAATCACGGGCGCAAAGGTATTCCCGTCGGCTGTCGTGGGGCTGGTGTCCGCGTTACTCAAGAGTGAGCCCAATCTTTTCGGGAGCGACGAGAATATCTTTTATGCATTGAGTAAAAAAATCAACATCGCCTAAATGGTTCGGCAAAATCGCGAGGAACGATTGCGTATTCCCCGAGCTTTTGCGCGATTTCTCGATATTCTGTGAATCGTCCTCCCGGGATACGGGAAAGAATGTGAGCGCCAATATGAAACATGCCTTCGAGAACAAAGCGAAGCCGAAGATGCGTCCGATCAATAATCATTGGCGTATTAAACTCCTCGAACGTGAGTGTGCTGTATTCTTTCAAAAGTGCCAGATCGCGTTGAATGCCGTCAAGTCGCGGTTCGATAGATGCGCGCTGCAATGGAAGGTTTGTCATAATCGGCTACAGTCGCGCAAGGAGCGTCCTGCTCATTTCTGCGCGAAGCGGTTCAAAATCGGCGTTTAGTAATGCTATTCTTTCTTCAAACGCGGAGCGGGAAAGCGGCTGTGCGTCAAAAAGAAGCGCGCCATTGGCAACGATGTATGCCTTCAATTCCAATGGTACTCTGGGACTTTGAAGAAAAACAATATCAATAATATCTGCTTCCTGTGTTTCAGGCGCAACGCGCGAGGAAAAAAGCGCATACAGCTCCGTGTACACGTCCTGTTCTCTGCTCGGTGAAAACACATCATCTTTCATAAGGACGCCAAAATCAAAATCAGACAACGGGCCCGCGACTCCTTGAGCTCGCGACCCAAAAAAATAGAGGGCACTAACGCCAAGACGATGAAGTGCTGCCGTATCATCCTTTGTAAATACGATAGTGTGGTTTGATGGCAGTTTCATCTTTTCAGTATATCATCAATTTAAGATTTCGCAAAAAAAAGAGGGTGTTGATTGGTTAAAAATAGAGCGCCCGGGGATGTAAAGTCCTCGGGCGCGTGAATTCGTCAGCGGCGTGGAGCTCGCATGGGGTCTGGCTCAATTTCCCGTAGGAATTTGTGCCTGACCCCACTTCTGACGATTTTTGTTTTTTATTTGTCAGGGAGGAAGAAGATCCTCCCGTACGCGTTTCCCGCCCACATCCAGTGGGCGGCGGCAACCCCCTGGCGGGCGGGGGCGTACTGGGTGTGCGCCCACACCCAGGCAACCGGATTACTCCAGTTGCCTGGGATGGGCCAGGGGGTCGGGGCCGTGAGCGACACCCAGGCCGCCTGGTCTGGGTGCAAGACCCAGACCAGGTTCCCCCCCCCACTGGGCTTAACCCGCACCGAGGTGCGGGTCCCCACCGAGAGGGGCCAGGCAAGTGGGTCCCTTGCGGGACTCCCCTCGCCACCGGCCGGGCCGCCATTTGGCTCCCCCGGCCACCAGGCCAGGGGCAAACCTGCGAGAGTGATGGTCTGCCCGTCCGCGGGCAGCCATCTGTCCTGGGCGTCCTCGCCCAGGACACCGGACGACCAGGCCTGGCCGTCCTCATATTTGTACGGCCGGATCTGCTGATCCGGCCGGTGTAAAGACCCATCTTGGGCAACCAACCGGACCACGTCCGGCGAGGGTGTGGCTGTTGGGGTAAGATACCCCAAAAACCTCCCCATGGTATCCCATCGATACCTCCAGCTCGCCCCGTAGACGAGTTGGGTCGCCTCGTATACGAGGCGACGGTCGCCGGGGCCATCGGCGACCAGGGAAAAGGTCGCCGAGGAGCTCGAGAGCTCCTCGAGCCGGAACGCGCCTTCGCGGACCGGGCCGGGGCCGTACCAATTACCATTACTGTACCCGCCCATCCACTGGGTGAGTACAAAAACGTTTCCCGCGGGGTCGACCATGACCCCTGAAACCTTTGTGCGGGACTCCACGTCGTCGTCGGGACTCCCGTCGCCCCAACTTTGGGCCTGGAAGCCCGTCAACTCCCTGAGACCCTCGCCCAGGTCGATGACCTGGGCCGTGAGGGACGGTGTCCCTGGTTGGGTCGTCGGCACGACGGTCGGCGTCGTGGTCGGCGTGGCGGGCGCAGTGGTGGCGGTCGGGGTCGGGGTGGTGGCGGTGGGCGCGGTGG
>JACQWH010000083.1 GCA_016209345.1 Candidatus Uhrbacteria bacterium | reverse complement strand
GTGTTTGCATCTATTCAAATAAAATTCCGTTAGAGGTTTCTTCACACTATGTATTTAACCATATATGTCCCCTCAAGTCCATACCCGATCTTCCGATAATATTCCCTCACGCCGATACCGGCAATCACCGCTACCTTCGAGTATCCCGCATCGCGAGCTACGGTTTCGGCTTGTTCCATAAGTTTTTTACCCAGCCCCTTATGCTGTGATGCGTTCATGTCTTGCGCATTGATGCTGACAAGCTGACCATAGGTATGAAGTTCGCGAATGAGTGCCGCTCCGCGAAGACACTCGATATGTTCGATAATGGGATTTTCCTGAACGGAAGGAAGACGCAATCGTAAAAAAGCAAATAGCGTCGATTCATCCTCGCTTTCATAGCTCAAAAAATATTCAGTTCCTCCCGACGCCGCATAGTGTCTTTGAGTGTACTTCACTTTTTCATTTTGCGTTTTGAGTTTTTCGCTCTGAACGTGCCCCACCTCCCGACACCGCAAACACCGACACGCGAGCCCCTGCGCTTTCATATACTCTTGCACGGCCTGCCGGAGATTTGTCGCTTTACTGCCATGCGAGATTTCTTGCGAGGGAATATCGCGAATGACGCGGGCGATGCGTACATACGGAGGAACAATCGATTTGATAGACGCAAGAAGGGGAACGAGTTGTTCGGCGGTATAGGGTACATAGCGACCCTCTCGCACCCATGTTTCAAGCTTAGCAGTTGGCGTGACGACACAGGGGTACAGTTTAATGGTATCGGGCTGGAAATCACTTTCAGAAAAAATACGCTGCGCGCTCTCCAGATCGCCCGTGGGTGTTGCGCCGGGCAACCCTTGCATGAGGTGATAGTCCACTTTTATTCCCGCATCTTTCAGGAGACGGGTTGCATGAATCGATGCCTTCGTGAGATGTCCCCGTTTGATGAGTTTGAGAATCGCATCGTCGGGGGACTGGACCCCGAATTCTACGCGCGTGACGCCCAAGGAGCGCAACCGTTTGATTTCTTGAATGCTTACCCAGTCGGGGCGCGTCTCTATCGTCAGACCGATGCAGCGATGACGGGCAGTTTCATTTATGCTCTGCTGTTCAAAAAGATTCTCACGCGTCCATGCCTGCTTTTCCTCGCCGACAAAACGATTGTATGGTGAATCGGGTTGGCCGAGAGATATATCGCGCTGCCGACCGCCGACATCGTTCATCGCGCGGAAACATTCAGAGATAAACCACTGTTGATAGTCGACCGGGTAGGACGACCACGTCCCGCCCTTGATAATGATTTCTATTTTATCGCAGGGGTGTCCATTGCGTTCGAGTATTTCAATACGGCGCCGCGTTTGCGTATAGGGGTCAAACTTCAGTGCCAGCGCGCGAGCTGCCGCCGGCTCTGTTGCGATATAGCTCTTTGGCATGCGTTCCTCAGTCGGGCAATACACGCATTTTCCCGGACACGGGTAGGGCATGGTAAGGAGCGTGACAATTACCACACCCGATTGCGATCGAATCGGTTTGACATGGAGAAGCGTTTCCAGAGCTTCATTTTTTCGAATCGAGCCATTCGCACGCAACGCGTCGTATGCGTCGCGAATATCGTTGTGTCCAAAGAGTCCCGAGTTTTTTCCTTGCGCTGCCGCCTTTTTTTTCAGTTGATGAAGGGAACGGGGGGTGATATTGCCCCAAGACGCCAGCTCGTGTATAATGGAGACGGGAGCAGTATCGCTGTCGGTGCTGATTTGTTTCATAGTGTCATGGTGCCATGAATCCTGAAACCGCCAAACAAATACTGCAGCTGACTCAGGATGGCTATGTCCGTATAGCCAGGTATTTTGATAAAACAAGAAATACAGTATGGGAAGATTTTAGCATTTTTAGGCCCTCTGTCAAAGAGGGCGCGCGCGTACTTGATGTCGGGTGCGGCAATGGGCGGCTCTACGCCGCACTGAAGGATAAACACATCACCTATGTCGGCGTAGACCAAAACCCGTATCTCATAGAGCAAGCGCAAGAGCGCTATCCTGACGCACGGTTTTTCGTAGGAAATATCCTTTCTCTCCAATCGCTTCCGGAAGTCAGCGGCGAGAGGTTTGATATTGTATTCTCGGTTGCGGTAGTATGCCATCTTCCCTCTGTCCAACTGCGTCGGCATCTCATCGCGTCCGCACGGTCGCTTCTTGTGCGCGATGGACTGCTGATGATGCTGAACTGGAATCTTTGGCGTTTTGCGAGACGGCACAAAAGCATTTGGAAAAATCTCCATCAGCGACTTACTCTGAGTCCGCTTATTTGGCGAGAAATGTATGTTGTCTCCGAACGGGATATGGGATTTCGCGATGTGATGACATGGTGGGGAACGCGGAAAAACGGCGTACCGCTCTACTATCGCGCGTTTTCCGCCGGAGAACTCCGGGCACTGTGTCGAGATGTCGGATTTGGCGACATCTCGTCTTTTTATACGGCGCATGGCAGGAAGGCGCACTGGTGGAACGGAAGAAATCTTGCGCTCATCGCGCGCAATACGCTTGTATCTTCACCGGTCAGAGCCAAGAAGAAGGCGCCGGCGGTTTTGCGCCAAATGTCGTACGCATCGGCTCCAAAAATAATTCGCGACACGTATGCAGCCCATGAGCACCATTTCCCGCAGCAAAACAGTCCGCGGTGAACGAAGAGCCGCCCTTCGAAGCAAAAAAATATCAGCCCCCCGCGGGGGTACGCGGGCAGGACAAGCCGCGCGGCTTGAGACCCAACGGCATTTTTCCGGTTTGCCCAAAGCGCTCAAGCCCCGCGTTCGCGTGCGTATTGGAAAGATGGAATTATAGGGAGTGTTGAATTTCATAGGAGGGCGTGATACGGTATTACGGTCTTAAGATATCACATGTATTGCGAAAATATTCGCAAGATTTTTAAAAAACGAGATGCGGGCATGATGTCCATTGATCCCGAGATGCGGGACAGGATGTATCTGGACGCCATTACATTATATCTCGATGCAAGAATAGGAACACGAAAGTATTTTGGCAGTGTATGAATGTCAGCGCAGAAGGAATCAAAAAAATAAACAGCAATTATTCATAAGAGTAATGATTATGAACACGGGTGAAGCAGAAGGAGCCCCCCTGATAACTGTCGGTGAAATTCGGCAAGCGATTGAAGAGAGAATCCAAGCGGCAATTTCGCGTCAGGAACAATTTTCTATGGCAGGTTTTCCTGAAGTTGCCGACACGATACTCATACCGGCATTAAAGGCACTATTACAAGAATATGTGTCAATGAATGACACGGATAGATTTCTTATGTTATTCCATACATTTAAATATTTGCTTGACTCGTCCGCACTTACATGGGAACCTCAAGACAAGAAGAAAAAAACGCTTTCAATTAATTTAGGGATTAAGCAGGCAATAAAAGAATTATGGGAAGATAAAGGTTTAAATCCCGATGGAGATGCGTTGTTGAGGGTTGCCATGAAACTTAATATTGTTGAACAGAATGAGGTGCGAGGAATACAAGACATGGTTGGTGTATCCGAGTCATCTGTTAGGGATAGAATGGCATAATTGTTATCGAAAAAAGAGTGAATAGGTTTACGCTCACATCGCAACTCCAACCGGCTGGAGACCAGCCGCAAGCCATCAAAAAGTTGACCGATGGCTTTTTTCGCTATCCCGAACAAACACTCCTGGGTATCACCGGATCGGGGAAGACATACACCGCGGCAAAAGTGATTCAGAACATCCAGATGCCGACGCTGGTGCTGACGCACAACAAAACACTTGCCGCGCAGCTCTATAACGAATTCAAAAGTTTTTTCCCTGACAACAAGGTCTGTTATTTTGTTTCCTACTACGACTATTATCAGCCGGAAAGCTACCTCCCGCAAACCGATACCTACATAGAAAAAGAAACGCAGATCAATCAAAAAATAGACCAGCTCCGCATTGAAGCGATGGCTGCCCTTGCCACGCGCAAGGATACGATTGTTGTAGCGTCGGTGTCGTGTATCTACGCGCTTGGCAATCCGGAAAATTTCATGGCGGGCATGAGGACCATACGAACCGGTCAGGAACTATCCAGAAAGACGTTTCTTGAGCAGCTTATCGAAATGCTTTATCAGCGCAACGATACCGAGCTTGCAGCGGGACGCTTCCGTGTACGGGGTGATATCGTTGATATGATTCAGGGGTTTGGCGGTGATATTATCCGGTTTGAATTTTTTGGTCGGCAGATAGAAACGATTTCACGCCTGCATCCCGTATCCATGGCAGTTGAGGAGATTATGACCGACGTAATGCTTTTTCCCGCGCGACCCTTTGTGACGGGGGAGGATCAGCGTCTGCGCGCGCTTGATACCATTCGCGAAGAACTCAAAGGCCGTCTCAGGGAATTGCCGATGCTGGAGGCGCATCGTCTGGAGCAACGGACACACTACGATCTTGAGATGATCGAACAGATTGGCACCTGCAAGTCGATAGAAAACTACTCTCGTCATTTTGACGGGCGCGCGCCGGGTGAACCGCCGTTTTGTCTGTTGGATTATTTCACTCATAATCCGTTTTCAAAAGATTTTTTACTGTTGGTCGATGAAAGCCATGTGACGATTCCCCAGGTGCGAGGGATGTATCACGGCGACCATACGCGGAAAAAGAATTTAATCGATTTTGGGTTTCGCCTGCCAAGCGCGTATGATAACAGACCCTTGAAATTCGCCGAGTTTGAAAAATATCTCAACCACGTCATGTATGTCAGCGCGACTCCATCCGAGTTTGAGCGGGCGCGAAGCGGGCAGATTGTTGAGCAGGTGGTGCGGCCGACCGGGCTGTTGGATCCCGATATTACCATCAGGCCCATTGTGAATTGCATAGCGGACTTGGAAAAAGAAATCCATTCATGTATCGAGAACGGGGATCGCGTGCTCGTGACGACACTGACGAAAAAATCAGCAGAGGAGCTTGCTGAATATCTTACACTCCATGATATCAAGGCGCGCTATATGCACAGCGAGATAGACACGATAGAGCGCACGAAGCGAATCAAGGAACTGCGGCTCGGCGAATTTGACGTGATGGTGGGCATCAATCTTCTGCGCGAAGGGCTCGATATTCCCGAAGTGGCTCTTGTGGCAATCCTGGATGCTGACAAGGAAGGGTTTTTACGGAACGCCACAAGCTTGATTCAGACAAGCGGTCGGGCGGCGCGCAATGTGCGCGGTCGGGTGATTTTATATGCTGACAAGCATACGGACTCCATCAAGCATGCAGTGGATGAAACGAAACGGAGGAGAAAAATTCAAGCCGCCTATAATAAGAAGCACGGCATAACCCCGAAAAGCATCGAGAAGGCGATTATGGAAGATCTCGTGCCCGGTGAGATAGCCGCTATACTCCCGGGTATTCCGGCGCACGATCAGATCATTGTACTGCAAGAAGAACTCCAGGCGGCTGTCGAACGGCTCGACTTTGAAAGCGCTATTGTGATTCGCGATACATTGGCAAGAATCGAAAAGAATGCCCGAAGGGGAAAGTAAAGGAAATGGGGTCAGGCACAAATTCTCTTCGAGAAATTGAGCCAGACCCCATTTCCTTTGAATTGCATTTTTTTAAATTTTCCGTATGATATACATCATGTCAACGGGAGGTGAAAAGTTGGCGAAAATCAAGGTTCGCCTTTCGAAGAAAGGCAAAGATGTTCAGCTTTTCGCCGCGGCGCAGGGCGCCGGGGCGAACATCGAGGTAGAGCGCATGCCCAACTGGTCCGACCATGAGTGGAGCCAGTTCGGTGACAATGCGGCCAAAAAGTCGCAAGAAAGGAAGGAGGGCGACGAGCAGAAGTAGCACGTTTTTGCCAGGGCCGTTCGTTTTATCGATCGGCCCTGAGCATGTTTTTTTGACACCTGACACCTGACCCCTGAAACCTGACCACTATAACCTGAAACCAGATCCCTGCCCCCTATGCTCGACTCCATCATCATCAAAGGCGCGCGGCAGCACAATCTCAAAAACATCGACGTTGAGATTCCGATTAATTCGCTGACCGTGATCACGGGGCTTTCCGGAAGCGGGAAGTCGTCTTTGGCATTTGATACGCTGTATGCCGAGGGACAGCGTCGGTATGTCGAGAGCTTATCGGCATACGCACGGCAGTTTTTGGGCATTATGAACAAGCCCGATGTTGACTCCATCAAGGGTTTGAGTCCGGCAGTTGCGATACAACAGAAAAAACTGTCGGCAAATCCTCGCTCGACCGTTGCGACCGTGACGGAAATCTACGATTACCTCCGCCTGCTCTATGCCCGTATCGGCATCCCCCATTGTCCCGCATGCGGTGCGCGCATTGCCCATCAGGACGCACAGTCGATTACCAAACAAATCGTCACAGAATATCACGGCAAGCGCGCCACTATCCTTGCGCCTCTTGTTCGGGCGAAAAAGGGAACATACGATTATCTTTTTACCGATTTGAAAAAACAAGGATTTACGCGCGTGCGCGTTGATGGTGTACTGTACAATCTCGGAACGGAAAATATTTTACTCAAGCGCTATGTTCAGCACACGATAGAAGTCGTCGTTGATCGGTTTGAGGTCTCCGGCGAAGAAAAATCCCGTATTCAGGAATCAGTCGAAAAAGGGCTTGTCCAGGGAGGCGGGTTTATCATCGTGCTGGTGGAAAAACGCGAGGCGGGGAGCGCGCTTGGTATTGAATCAAAAAAATACGATGAAAAATTTTTCAGCCAGCATCTCGCGTGCGTGACATGCGGGATAAGCTTTGATGAACTTCAGCCGCGGAATTTTTCATTTAACGCGCCGCAGGGTGCATGTCCCGAATGCCACGGGCTGGGGGTGATTGAAGAGTTTGACGAAGATTTGATACTACCCGACCCGAGCCGATCCATCTTGCGCGGCGGTATCGCCCCTTGGACAACGTCGGCGCTGTGGATGAGGGACAGCGCGCTTTCCGCACTGTCAAAACACTATCATTTCAATCTCGACGCGCCGATACGCACTCTTCCCCGTCCGGTAATCCGCATGCTGCTTGAAGGCGATCCGGAAGTGGGCTATGAGGGTATTGTACCGCAGCTCAAACGCTACTATCACAAGACCGGATCAGAGGAGCGCAGAGCCGAGATTGCAAAGTTTTTGCGTCCGACAATGTGCCCATCCTGCAAGAGCAATCGGCTGAAAAAGGAAAGCATGGCTGTCACCGTTGGCAAAAAAAATATCATGGAGCTGACGGACATGTCTTTGCAGGAGACGTTGGCATTCTTTGGCGATCTTGCGCTGTCCGACAAAGAAAAGAAAATAGCAAATCAAATCATCAAGGAAATTCGTTCTCGGGCGCTGTTTTTGGTAAATGTCGGATTGGAATATTTGACATTGTCCCGCAGTGCGGGATCGCTTTCCGGGGGAGAAGCGCAGCGCATCCATCTTGCGACGCAAATCGGGACGGAGCTGCGCGGCGTTATGTATATTCTCGATGAGCCGTCCATAGGCCTGCATCAGCGGGATAACAAGAAATTGATTGAAACATTGAAAAATCTGCGCGACATCGGAAACACCGTGATCGTGGTAGAACACGATGAAGAGACAATGCACGCGTCTGACCATATCATCGACATCGGGCCGGGCGCCGGCGTGCATGGCGGGCACGTTGTCTTTTCCGGCGTTCCCTCAAAAATTTTGTCGGCAAAGGATTCGCTGACCGGTCAGTACTTGTCGGGAAAGAAAACCATCCCTGTTCCGGACAAGCGCAGGACTGCTCGCGGATGGTTGACCCTGAGCGGTGCTGGCGAGCACAATCTCAAAAATATAGAGGTGAAATTTCCATTGTCGGTGTTTGCATGTATTACCGGCGTGTCGGGAAGCGGAAAAAGCACGCTCGTGACAGAAACGCTCTATCCGATTCTGGCAAAGACATTTTTTGGGTCGTCGGATATTCCCGGTGCGTATAAAAAAATTGATGGAGTAGGATACCTTGATAAAGTCATCATTATCGACCAAAATCCCATCGGCCGCACACCGCGGTCAAACCCCGCGACGTATACCGGTGTTTTTACGCATATCCGTGAGCTGTTTACCGCGACAAAGGAAGCACGGATGCGCGGGTATGCGCCGGGACGGTTCAGCTTCAATGTTTCAGAAGGACGGTGCGGCAACTGCGAAGGGGACGGATTGATAAAAATAGAAATGCATTTTCTTCCCGACGTCTATATTCCCTGCGAGGTATGCGCCGGCAAGCGCTACGACGAAGAAACGCTGTCGATACTGTATAAGGAGAAAAATATTGCCGACGTGCTTGCCATGACAGTTGAGGAGGCGGTACGGTTTTTTGCGCCGATTCCAAGAGTGAAGAACAAACTCCAGACGCTGCTCGACGTGGGTCTTGGATATATCGAGCTGGGCCAGTCGGCAACCACGCTGTCCGGCGGCGAGGCGCAACGGATCAAACTGGCAACGGAACTGTCACGGCGCGATACGTGCAGGACGCTGTATATTCTCGACGAGCCGACAACCGGATTGCACTTTGAGGATATTAAAAAACTCCTTGGCGTGTTGAACCGGCTGGTTGAAAAGGGGAATACCGTGCTTGTGATTGAGCACAATCTTGATGTCATCAAGACCGCTGATTATATTATTGACTTGGGACCCGAGGGTGGGGATGCGGGTGGAAGAATAATCGCGACAGGCACTCCTGAAGAAGTTGCAAAAACAGCAGAAAGTTATACGGGACAGTTTTTGAAAAAAGTGCTGAAGAAATTATGAATGGACCGAGGGGGAGTCGAACCCCAAAAGCAAAATGGTAAGTCTGCCCCTGGAACCGTCCAGGACTCGGCCCTCAGATCCATGAATGCAGTATAACATAAAATGAAAAGCCCCCATAATTGGGAGCTTTTCGGGGGTTCTGACGATTCCCGTCGGAACAGACTTACCATCTAATGATAATAATACAGAACGATAAAAATTGTGTCAAGTTTTTTAAGAAAATCGTTTACCACATCAACCGGCTGCTATCTCATGAAAGATGCCGATGGCGGCGTTATCTATGTCGGAAAAGCAAAAAATCTGCGCAAGCGGGTGAGTTCGTATTGGCGCGCGCGAGATTATAAAACAACGGCGCTTGTCGCAGAAATTGCCGATATTGAAACAATTGTGACGGACACCGAAGAAGAGGCGCTGGTGTTGGAGGCGCAGCTGATACAGACCCATCATCCGAAGTATAATATAGACCTCCAATCACCCGGAAGATATGCATTTATAAAGCTGACTCGGGAAGAATATCCGCGTTTCGTCATCGCACGCAAAGTAACAAAAGACGGAACATTTTTTGGCCCGTATCCTTCCGCCGCCGCACGCAACCAGCTTCTGCGGAGCGCAAACGCGCTCTTCCAATTTTGTTCAATTAAAAGAAATAAAAAGCGGCCATGCTTTCGTTATTCATTGGGCCAGTGCGCGGGCGCGTGCGCAGGACTGGTTTCAAAAGAGGAACACGCACAATCCATCAAATCAGCCATACGATTTTTACGCGGAGAATATTCATCTTTGATAAAAGAGACAGAGCATCTTATGAAGGATGCGGCAGGGCGCGAACAGTATGAGCAGGCAAAGATTTATCGCGATCGTTTGCTCGCCCTGCGAAAGCGCGAGGAGCAAAAGCTCTCCCAACCAAAGCGGTATGACCAAGATATTGTCAATTATGTTGTTAGCAATGTTCGGTGCATAACCATTCAGCTATTTCATTTCAATCGCGGTATTATTTCCGGTCGGAAGGAATTCACTTTTGATCTTGATGTCTTGGCCGTAAAAGATGATCGTGAGGCACTGCGCGATTTTCTTCTTCAATATTATACGAGCCATGCCATTCCCAGTGAAATCGTGATTCCGGAACCTGTTCCAGATAGTATGCTTCTTGAGCGCCATTTTCGCGCGCGAAGCGGTCATGGTGTTTCGCTTGTCATACCGCAACGAGGGATAAAGAGAAAATTGCTTGAGATGGTGAAAAAGAATCTTCTCTCAAAACTCGGAGAAGGGGGAGGACAGCTCTATGAGCTCCAGCGTGCACTGCGGCTTATCGAGCTTCCTCGCGTTATCGATTGCGTCGACATTTCCCACTTGAGCGGAACTGAAACGGTTGGGTCGCTTGTGCAATTTATCAATGGTCAGCCAGCAAAGAGCGGTTACCGAAAGTTTAAAATAAAAACAGTGAAAGGTAACAATGACGTCGCATCAATCCATGAGGTGGTTATGCGATTTGGAAAACGCCTTCAAGGGGGGATGGAGAAAAAACCCGACCTCCTGATGATTGATGGGGGGAAGGGGCAGTTGAACAGCGCATTGCGCGCGCTTTCCGCCCTACATCTTGATATACCGACGACGGGCCTTGCAAAACGCCTTGAGGAGGTGTATATACCGGGAGTAAAGGATCCGATTATTCTCCCACCAAAAAGTACGGCACTTCAACTCCTCCGCGCGGTTCGTGATGAGGCACATCGTTTTGCTATTACGTTCCAAAGAAAGCGGCGGTCAAATATGACGAACTAAGAATTATGAATCAAAAATTAAGCAAGGCGACAGTTGCTTAATTCATAATTCTTGATTCGTAATTCTCTACTGCCGAAAAGTTAATCACATGGAAAAAGAAACAAACTTGTGGAAACAATTAAAACGTCCTATTATCGCCCTCGCGCCGATGGCCGATGTCACGGACGCGGCGTTTCGTTCTATTATAGCCAAGTATGGAAAGCCGGATGTGATGGTTACCGAGTTTACGTCGGTTGATGGACTGTGCTCTGTCGGGCAAAAAAAACTGCTGGTCAACTTCCGGTATACCGAGCAAGAACGGCCGATCGTTGCTCAGATTTTCGGATCCAATCCGGAGAATTTTTACAAAACAGCGCTTCTGATCCAAGAGCTTGGTTTTGATGGGATCGATATCAATATGGGATGTCCCGTGAACACTATCGTGCGGCAGGGCGGGGGAGCGGCGCTTATGAAAGATAAAGAGCTTGCGCAAAAGATTATTGCAGAGACCAAGCGTGGCGCGGGAAAGCTGCCGGTATCGGTAAAAACGCGCCTTGGATATAACACCATAGATCTTAATTGGATTCGCGCGATTCTCGATTCCCGGCCCGCGGCACTGACCGTTCATTTACGCACGCGAAAAGAGATGTCCGACGTGCCTGCCCGTTGGGACGCTATGCCCGATATTCTTTCATTACGAAACGAGTTGTTTGGCGATTCGAAAAAGCGTCCGCTGATTCTTGGCAACGGCGATGTTAAAAATGTTACTGAGGCATGCGAGAAGGTCACAAAGTATGGATGCGACGGCGTGATGCTGGGTCGTGCAATATTCGGCAATCCGTGGTTATTCGCGAGGATTGGGCGGAATGCCTCGTCTGGTCTGCGGCCCGACAGTCCTCGCTTCAGCCGAGGCATCCCGCCCGTTCCATCCCTAGAGGAGAAGTTAGGGGTTATGCTTGAGCACACGGCGCTTTTTGAAAAGCTCTTTGCGGGAATCAAAAACTTTGATATTATGAAAAAACATTATAAAGCATACGTTTCCGGTTTTGACGGCGCCAAGGAGTTGCGGGGCCAGCTTATGAATTGTAAAAATGCTGAAGAAGTGAAAAATGTTGTGTTGACTGCGTACCCGGAGACAATATTTGCC
>JACQWH010000082.1 GCA_016209345.1 Candidatus Uhrbacteria bacterium | reverse complement strand
CTCCCTTCTTTTTTACTTTCACTTTATAGAGTTATTATAGCATAAAAAAAACATCGTGAGAATGTTTCCACGATGTTTTTCCCGATATTTAATTTTTTTGCAGTGCGTGGGTATTAAGCACCAAATTCAAAATCTCAAATCACAAATAAATCGCAATACTCAAAATCCAAAACAATAACACTATACGACTTTTTTGGATTTGAAATTCATTTGAAGCTTGAAATTTTGAATTTATGATTTATCCCTTTTGGACCGGAGCGGACTCGAACCGCTTACCTCCTCGTTGCAAACGAGGCGTTCTACCAGGTGAACTACCGGCCCATGGTGGGCGGTAGAGGAGTCGAACCTCTGACCTTCACAATGTCAATGTGACGCTCTAACCAACTGAGCTAACCGCCCGAAATATAAAAAACAACACAAGCACGCACCTTGCATGCCCAAGGGCATGGTATCACGGAAATTTCGTCTTGAAAAGAGGAGAGGACGCCGAATGGGTGATACCACTCAAGCGTCCTCTTCGAAAATCCGGGAGCGTCGAGAGGCGGTAGCCGGGGAGGGCACCTCTTCTCGCTCACCGAAGACACGTGGCTCGGCTCTAGGAATTCCTAGAGCGATTATCTGCACAAGCGTGATGCTTGCGCAGAGAGCCAAGAGCAGCCCCTACCCCATGTAGGTTGTCCTGCCGCTGCTCGACGTGTCAAATTACGGCCAAAGAGAAAAAACTTCCCCTGTTACGTATTTGTTTCGTTAAGTTTTTCTCTCTGGCCGCTCTCGTTTTAGACGTTTGGGTGTGTGGATACCACGAGTCGTTGCTGGGGTGCAACGTTCGTGGTATGGCAACGCCCCACCCGCGATGCTGCGAGTGGTGTCACTATCCCCAAACATCCGCGCAAGTAAAAATTAATGATACACCTGTTTTTATGCCAGTCAATAGGGGGATATGCACATTTTTGGTGATAACGCTGTGGTTAACTATGGGTATAAATTGTTTTTAAGGTGTTTATACCATGTGTACAGATTGAGGATTTTTTCAAAAAAATAACAACCCGACATGAATGAGAATAATCTCTATCGGGTTGTCAGGGGTTTGCGCGGGACTCGACTCAAAGGATCTAAAACAGATCAACTTTGAGGATTCCACTGCGCGTGGTGAGGGAGGGCGGACATCGCTATCGAGAATTCCTGCAACAGTTGCTGCAGAAAAGCGATATCGACGCCCTCGCATCTCACCCTTGGAGCGACCAGGCGAGTCGTGGCGGTACGACTCAAGCCGTGGTGGGGCGGGCTCCAAGCTTTTCCTAGGAAGGCGACCCCCTGTAGTGAGAGGGCCGCCTTCCTGTTTCGCGGCTTGTGTCAGTAAATTTTTTGCGACGGGGTGAGGGGGAGTTCGCGAACAAATCTCGCACTGCGAACCCCGCGCCCTCTCCGCCGCTCGTGACGCCTTCATCAGCCATATCGCATAACGCGATAGCGAGGGGCTTTCCACACCACTCTCGCACCATGTTAGCCAAACATGGTCAGCAGATGTCGGCGGCGCGACTTTAAACTTTTTGCGGGGGCGAACACCTCTGTCCGCCCCTTATGGTCTCCCGGGGTGAGCCGGGGATTTGGCTATTTATAGATTACTCCATTCGTGTATACTTGAACATATCTTGTCAAGCCCCACAACAAAGCAATTTTGAATTGTCGCAACTGTCATCCCGGCGCAGGCCGGGATCTAGCCCATAAGAATTATGAACACCCGGCACCACCAAACAACAATAAAGCATCTTTTAAGCCAGAAGCGATTTTTGTTTATCAAAAAATTGTTTTTCGCATTCCCAAAGGCCGAGGCCTACCTCGTTGGAGGCGCCGTGCGTGATATGCTTCTTGGCCGAGAGACCAAGGATTATGATATTGTTGTAAGAAATGTTTCTCTTGCTCGTTTGCAGAAATTTTTACAAACACAAGGGTCGGTAAATTTGGTTGGCAAGAAATTCGGGGTTTTCAAATTTACGCCATCGCACCGCAGTCGGAAAGCGGGGTCAGGCACAAATTCTCTTCGCGAAATTGAGCCAGACCTCGTTTTCGACATCGCATTGCCGCGCACCGAGTTTAGCATTGGCCACACGGGACACTATCGTGATTTTTCCGTTCAAAGCGATCCGACCCTTCCCATCGAGGATGATTTATCGCGTCGTGATTTTACCATAAACGCGCTTGCCTGGGATATAAAAAACAACGCATGTATTGATCCGTTTGGCGGGCAGCGCGATAAGAAGAAAAAGATCATTCGCGCGGTGGGAAAGCCAAGCGCGCGCTTCGGAGAGGACTATTCGCGCGCTCTTCGCGCGGTTCGTTTTGCCTGTTCGTTTGGATACTCGCTGGAAGAAGAAACAGCACGGGCTCTTTTTCGTTTTGCAAAAAAACTCAATGAAGAAATCGTTCCCAAAAAGCGCTTTTCCAAAAAAGTCGACAGCAATTCTTTCCGCGTTGTGCCTTATGAGGTTATCGCAAAAGAGATGGTAAGGGCGTTTATCGCAGATCCTCTTCGTGCGTTTGACCTGTACGATTCGTTTGGATTGTTTAAAACGCTGGCTCCGGAGCTGCTTGCAATGAAGCGCTGTCCGCACGATTCGCGCTGGCACAGCGAGGGGGATGTGTGGACGCATACCCGTCTTGCGCTTTCACGCCTGCGTGCGGCTCAGTTTCGCGCCGAGTTCGGTCCCGAGACGCCCTCGCCTCTTTTGGTTTTTGCCGTACTTTTCCACGACGCGGGAAAGCCGGCAACCATTCAGGTTCCGGGCAAGGATCCGGTAGACCGAATTCGCTATATCGGACACGATCGCGTGGGTGCCGAAATGGCGCGTAGTATCGTGGAGCGTCTTCGCCTGGCTTCAGTGGAAGGGATGTCGGTAGACGCCGAGACAATTCATTGGCTGGTAAAGAATCATTTGTTGATATTGAATACGCCGGTTGAGAAGATGCGCAACAATACGATTGAGCGCTATTTTTATAAGGACCCAAACCGCGGACTTCTCTTGCGCCAGCTGATGTTTGCCGACGGCTCGGCATCTCTGCAGAAAAATTTGCAGCCCGGTCTGCAGGCGTATCGCCGCTTCAAAAAGAAATTAGCTGAGTTTGAGGGGCGGAACACGCGCGGTGCGCATCTTCCCGCCGCGCTTCTCGACGGGGATGATATTATGAAGGTCTGCCGTATAAAGCCGAGCGCGCGCGTTGGTGAATTAAAAATGGCACTGCGCGAGGAGCAACTGGCGGGAAGGATTAAGAATAAGCGAGAAGCGAAAGCGTGGCTCAAAAAACGTAAAATTCAAAATGTAAAATGAAAAACGATAACTTAAGATTTAAAACAAGAAAGATGCTTTTCGTTTTGCATTGTCATTTTGCATTTTGCGTTTTTCGCTTTGAGTTATGAATGCTATGAATATAACAGTATCACCCAACAACGCCGGCAAGCGTCTCGACAAAACGGTGTCAGAAATGTTGCCCGATGTTTCCCGTAGTCAGATTCAAAAAATGATTAAAGGCGGCGCAGTGACAGTGAATGGAAAACAGGTTGCGCCTCATTATTTTCTCAAAGAGGGCGATAGTATTGAAATGGGGGAGCGGGTGGAAATGGGGTCTGGCACAGGACAGAATCAAGAATTACGAATTAAGAATCAAGCAGTGAGAACGGGGCCAGACCCCATTTCCATTACCCCGCTCATTGTCGCCGAAACTCCCGACTATATTATTCTCGACAAGCCGGCCGGCAGTGTTGTGCATCCGGGCATAAGGCATGAGCGCGGAACGCTGACCGACTGGATGCTTGAGCGTTATCCCGAGATTGCGAAGGTTGGAACCGATCCGTCTCGCCCCGGAATTGTTCATCGATTGGACAAGGATGCATCAGGAATCATGGTTGTCGCCCGCACGAATGAGAGCTTTGATTCGCTTGTCCGTCAGTTCAAGCTTCGGCAAGTGACAAAACGCTATCGCATTGTCACTCACGGGCGCGTACTACCAAAAGAGGGCGTGATTAATTTTCCTATCAGTCGCTCGAAAACAACATATACAAAACAGGCGGCCGGCTCGCAAGGCACGCGCTCTGCGCTGACCCGATATCACGTTGAGGAATATCTCAAACATTATTCGCTTGTCCGCGTCATGCCCGAGACCGGACGCACCCACCAGATACGCGTACATTTTTTTGCAAAAGGAAATCCGATTGTCGGCGATACGATTTATACGTTACGAAAAAAGGGCGGCAAAATAGCGCCGAAAAAATCCGGTGAAGGCATGCGCCTCATGCTCCACGCTGAATATCTTGCATTCCACGATCTTTTGGGTGAGGTGCGCGAATATACCGTTTCGCCGGGCAAGGATTTTGAAAAAGCTCTTGCTAACCTCCGCGCCTCTTGACAGGCGCTTTTTGAAATGTAGAATACATCAGTTCAATAAGCAAGTGCAACACTTAGGGCTTTCAGAGTTTCCGCGCTACACTGCGTGGATATGGCATATACACACCTTTCCCAAGACGAGCGCGACATGATCGCCGTCTTGCGTGGCGAAGGCCACACCCT
>JACQWH010000080.1 GCA_016209345.1 Candidatus Uhrbacteria bacterium | reverse complement strand
TCAGTAGGCAATGTCATATTTTTATTAAAAATAAATACCAAAGAGTCCATCAAATAATGTGCGCGACGTGGTTCCTAAAAATATAGAAGAGCTCGATTATCGAGCCAAATGATGAACATATGCCCAATATGCCTACTGCGCACAACGAACGTCCCGCAGCAGTCATTCACTAGAGGATATACTTAAAAAACTGCGACGATATCTCGCACCGTAGTTAGTATACTCTCTTTATTTAAATCAACAATTGACAATTTACAACGAGAATCTGCTAAATCTGCGAATTTCTATTTTCTCGCCGATTTTTGCAATCATTGAGGTCAGATACTGCTCCACGGTCTGGGAATCGTCCTTGATAAACAGTTGGTTGAGCAGGCACACTTCTTGATAGTATTTTGCAAGTTTTCCCTGGATAATCTTATCCTTGATCTCCGGCGGTTTGTTTTCCCCTGCCATCTGTTCTTCATAGATGGCTCGTTCTTTTTCTATTGTTTCCGACGGGACATCGCCGGTGCGCACATACAGCGGATTTGCAGCGACGATATGCATGGCAACATCATGGCAAAACTGGATAAACTGTTCGTTGCGTGCCACAAAGTCCGTTTCGCAGAGTATCTCAACAAGCGCTCCCGCCTTGCCGTTGCCGTGAATATATGCGTGGACGCGCCCCTCTTTTGTCTCGCGTTCCTGCTTGTTTGCGGCAACTTTCTGGCCTTTTTTTCTCAAGAGCTCAACAGCACCCTGATAATCGCCTTGAGCTTCCTCAAGCGCGTTTTTACAGTCAACGATGCCTGCGCCGGTAAATTCACGAAGCTTTACGATGAGTGATTGGTCTGACATAAAAATAGATAGAAGAGTAAGCGTTTAGAGTATAGAGATCTCTCAAGTGATTGAAATTATTCGTATATTCGTAGAGATTTGTAATTCGTAGGAGTATTAGATTTCGAGCGACTTCTCAGTGCCCTGGTTTTTCGCCTCTTCTTTTTCTTTTGCTTGCGCCTTACGGGCAACGCCTTCACAATAGCTCTTTGAGACAAGATCAAGGATAAGGTTCAGACCCTTTACCGCATCGTCGTTTGCGGGTATGGGGTAGTTCACAAGTTCGGGATTTACGTTCGTATCGCAGAGCGCCACAATCGGCACATTCCGCTTTCGGCCTTCTTTGACGGCTGTTGAATCGTGGCTTATGTCCACAACAAAAAGCGCGGCTGGCAGCTTTTGCAAGTGTTTAATTCCGCCGATAAGGGACTCAAGTTCTTCTATTTCACGGGAAAGATCCAGTTGTTCCTTTTTGGTATATTTTTCAAACTCTCCTCCGTCGCGCTGTCCGGTGAGGTTCCAGTATTTCTTTATCATCTTTGATATCACGGCAAAGTTTGTCAGGGTGCCGCCGATCCACCGGGTTGCGACGTAGGGTTGATTGCACACGCCGGCATACTGCGCGACAAGCGGAGCCGCCTGTTTTTTTGTTCCCACAAAAAGCAGTGTTGCGCCGGTCTCCCCAAGTCGTCGAACATAGTCAAGCGCTCCTGAGAGATAATCCAGGGTCTTTCGAAGATCGATGATATTGATGTCGTTCTTCGTCGTAAAAATAAATGGCTCCATCTTCGGATAGCGCCGCGAGCGCTTATGACCGAAATGGAGTCCTGATTCCAACATTGTCACCAGCGCTGGGAGTTGTGGCATAAAAAGTGCTCCTTTCTTAGCCGATGAACATCGGCTCGTCTACCCATTCGTTCCCCAAGGTATGCATTTCCTTGGAGGAGGAGGTGAGAGCCCATCAAAACAACTAGATTCCTGGTCATTTCTGATTTAATTTTGTCTGAAAGTGGATGACGAATGCGACAGGAATACTACTGTATTCCGACAAGTTCAGCGCCGCTTTCGGGCGAAATTGGACAGAAATGAGCCGGAATAACTTACCCAAGGGTAGTTTTTTGATGGGCTCAGATGGGTATGATTAATAAAAACCTAACGGATCCGTCAGGTTCGCTCATTGAGTAATACTACCATACATTCACAAAAAGAACAAGAGGGGGTATAATTGAATTTGTAATTTTCCAAAAATGAAAAAAATATTACTATTCCTTACGCTTGCACTATTCGCTCCTTCCCCACTGCCCCTTGCGGCGGCAGGTATTTCGCTTTCCAAAAGCAACATCCGGCACGACGAATTTTTTGATATCTACGGCAGCGGTTTTGGCACCGGCGCATCTCCGTATAGCTACGTCTGCTTTATGACAACGGATTTCTGTGTTTCAGGAAAGCAAATTGCCTCGCAGCCGCCAATGTCCTGGTCCGACACCCAGATTCATATGCAGTTGCCAAGCAGCGCGCCCATAGAGGGCGACATGATTGTCATAGGTGCGGGAAATAAAACGCTGTGCGGAAATGACGGAGGAGCGTGTCAGACAACAGAATTCCACCAGGACAAAGGGCGCGCGCCCTATAAAGTCAACCCGAGAATGGATGCAACGATTCCCTCCATCGCCGCAAAAACCGGCGACACCATTCGAGTTGTCGGAAACGGGTTTGGCGACATCACGGGATCCGTATATTTTGACGACATCCCCGGAAGCGTGACGAGCTGGGGATACACGAGCATTGACGTGCGCGTGCCGCCTTCGCTGTCAAAAAATACCCGTCAAATTCGTGTTGTTTCAAAAAATGGACTGCAGGCAGACAAATCATTTGTCGTCAGTGCGCCGCTATCAAACGATGAGCTCTCCTATCAGCAGTATTATCTCAGTCAGGTGAATGTTCCGTCGCTATGGAAAACGCCGACAAAAAAAGAGGTGGTCGTGGCGGTACTCGACGACGGCGTCTATGCCAATCATCCCGACCTTGCGGGTCGTATATGGACAAACAAGGGAGAGTTCGCCGGAAATGGCAAGGACGATGACGGAAACGGCTTTGTAGACGACTATTTGGGATATAATTTTCTCGACGGATCAGCCGCAGTCGATCCAAAGGGCGGCCATGGAACCTTTGTCGCGGGAATTATCGGCGCGGTTCGCAACAACTCCATCGGCATTGCAGGCATTGCCGATAGTGTCAAAATCATGCCGGTTATCATATCCGACGGTAAAACATCAAGCCCAGACCTTCTCAAAAAAGGCATTGAGTATGCAATAGACAATGGCGCCGACATCGTCAACGTGAGCTTTGCCTCGCTCGGGACGCTTGGTTTTTTTCAAAAAGACAACGAGATATATCAAAAAGCGTTTGACAAGGGGGTGCTCCTGGTCGTCGCTGCCGGTAATCGAGATTTGGTTGGGGGTATTGGCCAGAATCTCAATCTCATCCCCGAAAGCCCCGTGTGCAATAACAATAATTCGCTTATTATGCTCGGCGTTGCGGCGCTTGATAATACCGACGCGGCGTCTGATGGCAGGAAAAAAGCATCGTGGGCATCGTATGGAAACGCTTGCGTTTCGGTCGCTGCTCCGGGTGTTTCCATTGTCAGCACCAGCCCTCCCCTTTTTCAAAAAGATAAAAAGTTCTATGATACGCAGGACGGGAGCTCGTTTTCCGCGCCGATCGTATCGGGCATAGCGGCATATCTCAAGTCGGTGCATCCGGAATGGAAGAATTGGGAGATTATCAATCGAATCATCGCGTCAGCCGAGCCGGTCGATGCGTATAATTTTGGCTTTGAGGGGCAGATAGGCGGAAGAGTGGATGCGCACAGCGCGCTTGAGCGAACATCCATCCATCCGACAGCGCTCCGTATCACTCCCGCCACTCCCCGCGTCGGCGACACGATCCATGTCCGTATCGATGCGTTCCTGTCCGATTTCTCGCTCCGCCTCACCGACAGACAGTCCATCGACGTGCCCGTTCCAACGGAAAACATAACGGTACGCGCCGCAAATGAGCTTGATATTGCGATACCGCGCTCGCTGAAGGCGGGGACATACTTCATTCGCGCGGTCTCATCCTCGCTCGGAGAGGTTGCCGTATCGCAAGATGCTATTGATATTCAGGACGCGCTTCCCGTCCCGATAGAAAAATCCCCTATCACGGTACCGACATTTCTCGTCCCTTCATTTGAAAAGTCATCATCCGTCACGTTTCCGTCCATTCAACAAGCGCCGCTTGCACTGACAAGCCCCCCTCCTCCCTCCGGACAGCCAACATCAATGGCAAAGCGGCTTAAAGGGGGTATCATACTCCAGGTACAGAGCAAGGGCGAAGCGTGGTATGTGTCCCCCGTTGATCTTCGGCGGTACTATCTCGGGCGCCCGGCTGATGCGTTTGCCATCATGCGCCGGCTCGGTCTTGGTGTCACGCATCAGTTTATTACTCGATACACGGCGTATCCGGACAGAGTCCTCGGTCGAATAGTACTGGATATTGACGATCACGGCAAAGCATATTATATCTATCCCAAAGACAAAAAGGCCTATTACCTTGGCCGACCCGACGATGCATTTGGCATTATGCGCCGGCTCGGCCTGGGGATTACGAATGAGGATATTGAAAAAATAACGATTGGCGATTAGATGTTATTATTCATGCGTATACTATGACCACCACTTCTGATTATGGTAAACAGTCGGCTTTTGCGCTGGAAAAAATTCTTCGAGATGAAACCGACAGAGACGCGCTTGTAAGCAGTAAAAAACCCGCTGAAAAGGCAGCCATCATCGCAAAACTTCTTTCTGATGTTGGCACCAATCACGCGGAGCAAGAGGATATGCTCAAAGGACTCGTTCGAGTCATTGCAACGGATGAATCGGATGACGATATGGATAGGCGCGATGCCGCCCTTACCATATTGTTGAGCGGGGCAGTCATGCATTTGGCCAGACAACATATTCGCGAGATATGTTCTGAATATATGAACCAGGTGGAGAATCAAGCCAAAAATATAGAAATGAAAATCGAATATAATGCCGTGTGGGCGGGGTCGATTTATGCCCTGCTCGAGGCAGGTAAAACACTTGCCCCTCTTTTCGTCAGACATGATCGGTCGGTGGTGGCGCGTCTCAATACGGCATGGAGGAATGTCGCCTGGAAATTTCCCAAGGATTCGGAGGAACAGGCCCATATCTTGCAGGAACTCAACACAATGATGGGTGGAACTGTGGATGTGCCAAGTGAACAGATGACGGGCGAAGAAGTGGGATTGCAAAGAAAGATTTTGCGTTTGAAAGCCACTCGCGAATCGGAAAAACTCATTGACGAACAAGTAATGAAAGCGTTAGAAAATGATCCGCAACGGAAATTGAGCGATAAGGATATTGCCGATAAAATCGGCAGGAAACCGTGGGAGGTGACTAAATCAATCGGCCGCCTGACTGCAAAGGGAGTGATAGAGCGAAAAAAGCCGGGAAGAAAGCCAAGCGGGCAGGAATAAATTACCAGACGGCCGTCTGTTCAGAGTTCTTTTTTCATGATATGCTTTTTTTATTATTC
>JACQWH010000081.1 GCA_016209345.1 Candidatus Uhrbacteria bacterium | reverse complement strand
TTTCTAGCGGGAAAGAAAAAAGGATGATTGAGGACGAGAAAAATGAAGTGACAACGGCGGTGATGCAATGAAGGGGTTTACGCATTATCCACAGGACATGCCTTGACGGGAGATTCCAGGTCTCGAACCCACCGCTGTCGGGGATGAGATTGGGGCTTGAGATTAAAAACCCTTGGAATCTTACGGCGGAATTCATTTCATCGGCGCGCAGCGCCGATACAACTTTTGCCAAAAACCCTGATTCTGAAATTCTTCGGAGGGGAGGAGATTCGAACTCCTGATACCTTGCGGTATGCCGCCTTTCCAAGACGGTGCACTCGACCACTATGCGACCCCTCCCCGAATTTATTGACAAAAAAAAATGCTCTGCTATGATAAATAAAGTGATTTCACCCCGAATTTTCTTCGGGGTTTTTTATTTTAACATACTCAACATATTCTCGTATATCCTCAAAAAAAATGTGGTGTGATCGCCTTATTTCCCATGCAACGTTCTGTTCAAAGCACAAAAACATAAACCCCTTATTGTGGGCAAGCACATCATTACGCAATCCGATAAAATCGCTATCACTGCTTGCGACTAACACCACATCGGTGTTGTCAAGTGTACGAATGACGTCGCGCGTAATCTCAACGTCGAAATTACATTTATAGATTGCTCTCTTCTTTTCAGAATCAATATATATTTTCTTTAACGGCTTTGTAACAATCTCGAATCCACATTTTTGCAATCGATCTTTAACAATCACGTTGCGTTCGTATTGATTTTTATCAAGGGGCATCCCCATATAGTATCTGCTCGAAGAAAGGGTGCACCGATCTTTTAAAAAATCGCAGGCCCTCTTCCATTCGATTCTCCAGCCAAGCGCTTTTTGAGAGTAAAAAATGTTCGCCTCATCAACAAAAAGGGCGACCGTTTTACCTTTCAACTTTTCAAGAATGTTCACTACCGTTTGATTCATAAAAAGTTTGCGAATTACTCTTCCAAAAGCTTTTGATCGGGCGTATCAATCGTCTGGGTTTTGATCTGATCCACAATTTTACCCAACGCGCGATCGCGCGTGACGGCCACATGTTGGAATTGTTTCGCCGTCGAATCAAGACGTGAACCAAGGGTATCCACCGCTTCCCGATATTTTTCGTATTCTAACTCAAACTTTCCAATCAGTCCAATGACTTGGTGCAAATTTTCCTGATACCGAAAATTGGAGTATGCCTGCTTGACCATGCGCAAAATTGCCGTGAAGCTAAAGGGGCCGGCGAAAATCACCTTCTTTCTCATCGCGTCTTCCCACACATCGCCGAGTTGTTCATAGATATAACTAAAAATCATCTCATTGGGGATGAACAAAATGACAAAATCAACGGTTCTGTCTTCCGGGTTGATGTAGTCGCGCGTGCTCACCTGTTTTATTTTCTGCTTTACATCGGTTTCAAACTGGCGGTGGTGCGCATCACGCTCTTCCTTATTTTCCGTTCCGAACATCTTAATGAGTGACGCGTAGGGAAATTTCACATCAATATTGATTTTCGTTCGGTCCGGAAGAAAAATCGTGAAGTCGGGCCGCGTATCGGTCGACTCCTGCTCTTTGTTAAACACGTAGTCCTGCCCAATGACAAACCCCGCCATCTTCAAAAGATTTTCCGCGACTTGCTCGCCAAACGCACCGCGCATCTGATTGTTTGACAGCACGCGCTTGAGCTCTTCGGTGCTCGCGCGCAACTCGTGAATCACCCCGCGCTGTAATTCAAGCTCGCGCGACAGCGCGGAAAATGTCGCAATGCGCGATTCCTCGCTCTCTTTGAGCTCTTTGCTCTTCTGGTGAATGTCGCGGCGTATCTCCTCAACCAGCGTACCGATCATTTCCTTCTTGTTATCCAGACGATCTTTTGCGGTCGTCACCAGATGATCCTGGGCTTTGAGCAGAGCGTCTGAAAAAACGCGATGAACCGTTTGTTCAAGGTCTCCGGCTCCGGCTTTGCTACGCACGAAAAAAATACCGGCACCGATTATGCCGCCGACTACCAAACCGATAATGACCGCCACAATGATTTCCATGCTTTGAGAAATGATAGGTATCTGATACTATTACCTTATCATAACAGTTGGTAAAGGCAATTCTATGGCATCATGGCACACGCTTTCGCAAAAACTGCTCTGCCAAGAGCTTGAAACAAATCTCTCCTCGGGACTTTCGAGCCGGGAGGCAGAGCGTCGGCTGCGCACATACGGCGTCAATGCGCTTCCCGAAGAAAAAACAGAGCCGCTTTTCATGATCTTTGCGCGCCAGTTTGCAAGCCCGCTCATCCTAGTACTGTTCGCGTCGGCCGCCGTTCTTTTTTTTCTCAATCATGCCGGGGATGCGGTCATTATTTTCTTCGTATTGCTCTTTAACGCGAGTATCGGGACGATCCACGAAGGACGGTCAAATCAAGCGCTTCGGGCGCTCAAAAACTTTGTCCGGACAACTGCCCAAGTGCTTCGCGACGGCCGCGTTGATATTGTCGCCGATACCAACCTGGTGCCGGGAGATGTCATTCTGCTGACCGAGGGGGAACGGGTCCCTGCCGATGCTCGCATTATTGAATCAAACGGATTGCGCGCCGACGAATCATCGCTGACCGGCGAATCAATCCCCGTTGACAAAGAAGACCGCCCGCTCAAAAAAATCCGCGCATCCCTCCCCGAACAAATCAATATGGTCTTTAAGGGAACGACGATTGTCGGCGGAGGAGGCCGCGCAATTGTTGTCAAAACGGGACGCTCTACCGAAATCGGTAAAGTGGGGACGAGCATCAGCGGACTGAAAGGCGAAATCCCCCTCCAGAAAGAGCTTGGATCTCTCTCGCGCGCAATCCTTATCGGTGCTGCGGGTATCGGGGCGCTTCTGCTTGTTCTTGGACTTTCTTCCGGCATGTCCCCTGTCGAAATCTTTACCGTCATCGTCACACTCTCTGTCTCGGTGATCCCGGAGGGATTGCCGATCGTGATCACGCTGGTGCTCGCAAATGGGGTCTGGCGCATGGCTCGCCGCAATGCATTGGTAAAAAAATTACAAGCCGTCGAAACGCTTGGACAGGCACAGGTCATCGCGGTAGACAAAACAGGAACGCTGACAAAAAACGAAATGATCGTCCGTTCGTTTTTTGTCAATGACGCGTGGTTTGATATATCCGGAACCGGCTATGAGCCGAGCGGAACACTGAACCGACGCGACGGATCATCCGTGGATCCATCCGCGGATGATGGGATTCGGACACTAAATCGCATTGCGGCGCTCACATCAAACGCATCGGTCGCTCTGGATGAAAAAACGAATGCGTGGACGGTTCGCGGCGACCCAACCGAAGCCGCCATTGCCGTTCTCGCAAAAAAAATCGGCCTCCCTCGCGAGGCATTGGAACACGGCACTCCCCGTGTTGCAGAGCTCCCCTTCCACTACAAGGAAAAATATCATGCGACGCTCCATCATGGAAACAATCGCTATTTCATCAATGTTGCCGGTGCGCCTGAAATGATTTTGGATCGCTCGCAATCAATTTATGAACATAAAAAGATTGCGGCGCTGACGGATGCGAAGCGGGAGCACATTGAAGAAGAGATGCGGCGTGCATCACAGCAAGGCCTGCGCGTTATCTGCTTTGCGTTTTTTCAAGCGCCGGGCAATCCCCTCACTCTTCTTGAGCCGACCCATATTACCAACCTGACGTTTGTCGGTTTTTATTGTCTTGAGGACTCGCTTCGCGAAGAAGTGCATGAGTCCGTTGCGACAGCGCAGAGCGCCGGCATTCGCGTCGTGATGCTGACCGGTGATCACAAAACAACGGCAGAGGCCATCGCGACGCAAGCGGGCATTTATCATGAGGGCGACCGCATCCTGACCGGGGATGATATTGAGGGTATGACCGCTGATGAACTCGCACGCGCGCTTGAAAAAACAACGGTTTTCAGCCGCGTGACGCCGGACCACAAGCTCAAAATTATCCAAGGATACAAGGCGCGCAATGAAATTGTCGCAATGACCGGCGATGGCGTGAATGACGCGCCGGCATTGGTCGCGGCGGACCTGGGCATCGGCATGGGGAAAATCGGCACCGATGTTGCGAAAGAGGCATCCGATATCATTTTGTTGGATGACAACTTCGCCAGTATCGTTTCCGCCGTGGAAGAAGGCCGCGCGATTTATCGGACAACGCGGAAGGTTATTCTTTTTCTTCTTGGAACCAACATCGGTGAAATCGCCCTGATCGCAAGCTCCTTTTTTGTCGATATTCCTCTCCCTCTTCTTCCCGCCCAGATTATCTGGCTCAATCTTGTCACCGATAGTTTTCTGGATGTTTCATTGGGCATGGAACCAAAGGAACGAGGACTCCTGTCCGGAGCGTTTACTCGCGGGAGGTCTCTTATAGACCGTTCAATGATTCCGCGGATGATGACGATGTCTCTTCCGGCCGCGGCTGGCGCGCTCATCCTCTTCTCGCTTACATTCCAGGATGATATCGCACGGGCGGGAACGCTCACGCTTACAACCATCGCCATTGCGCAGTGGTTTAATGCATGGAATTGCCGAAGCGAGCGCACATCGCTTTTTCGCGCCAATCCGTTTTCCAATCGCTATCTTGTCGGCGCGCTTGGCATCGTTGGCGCGCTCCAGCTCGCCGCAGTATACGCTCCCCCGCTTCAGGCGGTGTTACATACTGTGCCATTGACCGCCGGTGATTGGCTGGTGTGCATCGGGGTTGCGTCATCTGTCATCGTTGCGGAAGAACTGCGAAAACTTTTTTCGCAAATTAAAATACACCATCTTTCTCAAAAACCTATAAGCTAATGCTATGGAACTTTTTTCTTTTGATCTTGTATCATTTATTGCGTGGGCCGGTGTTGCCGGTGTTGCCGTGATTGTGTTTGTTGAGTCCGGCCTTCTCGTCGGGTTCTTCCTGCCGGGCGATAGCTTGCTCTTTACTGCCGGATTTCTTGCGTCACAGAATCTCCTCCCCCTCATTCCACTCTTGGGACTCTCATTTGTTGGCGCGGTGCTGGGTGATAACGTTGGCTATGCGATTGGAAAACGAGCAGGACCGCGCTTGTTCAATAAAGAAGAATCATTCTTTTTCCACAAACGCAATATCGAAAAAACGAAAGGATATTTCGCGCGGTATGGCCCAAAGACCGTGGTCATTGCGCGCTTTATTCCCATTATCCGCACTTTCGCGCCGGTGATGGCGGGCGTCGGCGCAATGCCCTATCGAACGTTTGTTATCTATAATCTCGTTGGCGGATTTTTGTGGAGCATCTGCATTCCTCTCCTCGGCTACTTTCTCGGCGCGATGATTCCCGATGTTGACCGCTATTTGCTTCCCATCATTCTTACAATCATTCTCATCTCTATCCTCCCCCCTCTCCGCGAATACTGGCGGTATAAAAAAAGCATGCGCTAAAACATGCTTTTCTCGTGCATACTCTATTATCGCAAAGCCCGTTCGTTATATTCCTCCCGAATCTTTTCATCGAGATATACCTTCGCAAGCGACTGATAGGGTACATCTTTCTTGTGGGCAATTCCTTTCAGGGCAAAAAGCATTGATTCCGGAACGCGAATCGTAATCGTCTTCGTTGATGGTTTTAAGTTTGGAAATAATGCCTCAACACTTTTGCTGACATCAAAGATATCGCTCAATTCATGTGTTGCCCAAAAATCGCGCTCCTCGTCTTCAGTGCGGAAGAACGGAAGGCATTTTATATTCTGCCGTATGTTTCTTTTGTTTGGTCTTTTTTTAAGAGCCATACCGTTGCTGTTCAATGGATGCATAGATTGCTCGGTCTTTTCTGTCTTGATCGCGCGCTGAAATAATGCGAATCATATTCTTTCGTATTGTAAAAATGATACAAAGACGGCGGCCCTTGTTTGTTTTGCCAAGGGCTCCGTAGCGCTTTTCATTTTTTGAATAAACCGAATCATCAAAAACGATCAACGGTTTATTAAAAAATGCTTCTTCGCACTCCTCTTTTCGCACCTGATGCTTAAGCCAATTTTTCTCGGCATTGCCAGAATCCCAATCAAATCCTTCTATTGATGCCGATAAAAAATCGAGTTTCATGACTGTTCACCTGTCAAATGTATGTAATCATATAATACATCAACCCTCTCGCGTGTCAAGAGCGCTGTGAATGCGGGCGATACAGCTTTCGATGTCCAGAAGAATTGTGTCTTCTTTAAGACGAATGACCCTCCACCCGTTGTGGCGGAGAAATCTGTCTTTTGCGCAATCTTTTTTTCGTTGCGCAACCGTGCAGTGCGCTTTTTTGTTATCGCATTCAATCGCGAGATTACCGCGCGGAGAGAGCACGGCGAAATCAAGGCGATACCGTGATACCTGGTGCTGGGGAATTGCGCGGATACCGGCGCGAGCAAGCGCATGCGCGACACTATCTTCTATTGGCGCGACGTTATACAGTTCCAATATATTCCGGCTTGTTTTGAGACGTTTAAGCGTTGTGAATCCGAATGAAATCCTGCGTGGTGTGGTGTTCCTTATCGGACGTGGCAATTGTGTAATCCGTGTAAGATGAATCTTGAAGTAATCGTCGTTTGTCCTCGGCGCTGTTTGCTCGCGCGGTAACAATACACGGCGCTTATACCGTTCACTGCGTACAACGCGCGCATAGTATTGGATGCGTTTCCCCTCCCCGCCAAAACATGCGGGCTGATAAAACGCAAGATACCGAAACCTTCGCTTCGGCGCTGACGCAACAGGAATCCGATACCATTTCTCGTGTAAAAGAATATCTCTGTCGCGCTTGCTTTTCAGCACCGCAACAAGGACTGTCTTATATTCTTTGCGCGATCTCTTCATCTATTCAGTATACCACGCGCATCATTGCAAAAAAAACGGTGACTATCCCCGTTTTCAATCCTCTGTTTCGAGAAGTTTTTTCAAGCGTGAACGAATGGCGCCGGGTTTGCGGCCATGCGTTTTCGCTATTTCACCGGCGCGCATCCCCGCTTGATGCCGTTCCAGAACCTGGACATCTTCCTCTGCGCTCCATGGACGATATGCGTTCTCGTAAGTTTCTCGAATTGTTTCAACTGAATATGCCTTGGACGCGTCGCGCTGTGTGTCGGCGCTCTTTTGCGCCACCGCCGCACCACCGCATCGCGCGATAAAATCATTCCGGCGGCGCGCTCGTTCGTCGGGCAAAAGCGAAGCGTGCGCCGCAAGCGCTGCGGCCGACGCTTTTTGAAAATCCCTGTCCTTGGCGGCAATCTGGGGATGAACGCACAAAGCCCGATCGTTGATTCCTGAAAGAAAGAGTCCCGCAAGCGTCCGCACGCGCGAAAGCGCAACATATCCCTGTCCGAACTCGAACACGCGGGAAAGATCCATGTGCGCCGCGTCAAGCGACATCCCCTGACTTTTATGCACGGTCAACGCCCAGGCAAGACGCAAGGGTATCTGCGTAATGCGCGCTATAACGCCTCCCCCATCTTCAATGCTCCACTCCGCCGGCTCTGCCGTGACGAGCCGGTTCGTGTGCGTTTTTACTACCGGGTATCCCGCCTCGTGCGCAAATCCGACAACTGTTCCAAGCGTGCCGTTCACATACCGAAGGGCCGGATCGTTTTTTGTAAACATCACGCGGCAGCCAACCTTGAGCATAAGCGTTGCGGGTGAAAGGCACCCGCGCTCCAGCTGATCCGCCACTGCCGGCGTTCCCCTTTTCTCCATCGCAAATTCCCGCGCGAGGCCGGAAAGCTTTCCAAGCTCAGTGTCATTGATTCTGTCAACGTCGATATTGTGAGAAAAAAGCTGCGTCAACCCCGAGCGCGACGCGTCGGTAAAACGGCTCCGCAAGAGCGCGCGATGCTCTGTCGTCACCGTCCCGTGCCGCAGCGCAAGCAGCATATCAAGAAACGCGGAATCTTCCTGCCGATGCTGTTCGGACAGATAGCATACCGCCAGGTCCAGGGCGGCCCAAGCAGATGAAGAAAATGCAAAAGGAGACCAGACACTCCCCGACGAAAGGAGCATCGCCTGCTTCTTTTCTTGGGGTTGCTCTCGGATGACCGGCGGAAGCTGAAAAAAATCGCCGACAAGAACAACTTGCAGACCCCCGAACGGCGCATCTGTTTTTCGTATTTTGCGGCATACGGTTTGGACAAGCGCAAGCGTATCTGACGACAGCATGGAAACCTCGTCAATGACAAGCACGCGCGCCTCGCGCATGCGTTTTGTTGTTCGCGCGTTGCTTGCAATTTTTGCGACATCCGACGACGAAAGCTCGGAGCGCACGCCAATGCCGCTCCACGAATGAATGGTGCGGCCGTTGATATGCGTTGCGGCGATACCGGTCGACGCGGTGACGGCGCACGGTATCCCTTGTTCGCGCAGCCAGCCAATGTATCGGTTAACCGTATGGGTCTTACCGCTCCCCGGCTCCCCGGTTAAAAATACATTTGCTCCGGTTTGTAAAATATCCAGCGCCTGTTGTTGAGTCATACTCTACCACTCGAGCGTTCCACCAACAGAGTATTCGGTGACGCGTGTTTCGAAAAAGTTTTTTTCTTTGTTCAGATCGATTGCCTCTGACATCCAGGGAAAGGGATTGGTGCTGCGATACTGTTCGGGCAGACCGATGCGCACGAGCCGGCGGTCGGCAATATATTCGATGTATTGTCTGAAGTTGTCTTCATTCATCCCGAAAATTCCCTTCGGAAATACCTCGCGAGCGAATGTGCACTCAAGCTCCGTGCCCTTGCGGATAAGCGCGATGATATGATCCTGAAAATCGCTCGTCCATACCTCGGGCTGCTCTTCTTTAATCGCATTAATCATGTTAATGCCAAAATTCAAATGCTGTGATTCATCCCGCATAATGTACTGTATCTGTTCTGCCGACCCAACCATCTTGTTCTGACGCTGGAATCCGAACATGACGGCAAACGCGCTATAGAAAAAAATTCCTTCCATGATAATGGAAAAAACGATAATGTTTTCCAGAAACTTTTGATCCGCCTCGAGCGTACCGGTCTTAAAATGCGGATCAAAAATCCCCTCATTGAAAGAGAGCACAAACGCATCTTTGTTATAAATCGCGTCTACCTCTCGATACATATTAAACAGCTCTCCTTCGTCCAATCCCAAACTTTCGACAATATATTGATATGAATGGGTATGAATCGCCTCCTCGTATCCTTGGCGCAAGAGATACATGCGGCACTCCGGCGATGTAATATGTTTATAAAATGCAAGAACAACATTGTTTGCCGCGATAGAGTCGGCGGTGGTAAAAAATCCAAGAACCGTTTTAAGCGCCTTGCGCTCGTCATCGGTAAGCACGTCACGACTCTTCCATTGCTCGATGTCGTTCTGCATGGTGATTTCCGTGGGAAGCCAGTGGTTTGCATTGCCGACGGCATATGCTGTCCAGGCAAAGGTATGCTTCATGGGGTACAGCTGAATCACATCGGCGTCCGCGCCGTTGATGATGCGCCGGTTATTGATGTTAATCCGCTCGGTTGTCTTTGTAATTGGCATAGACTAGGAGATAGCTGGTAGCTGGTAGCTGGTAGCTGGTAGCTGGTAGCTGGTAGCTGGTAGCTGGTAGCTGGTAGCTGGTAGCTGGTAGCTGG
>JACQWH010000079.1 GCA_016209345.1 Candidatus Uhrbacteria bacterium | reverse complement strand
GTGTAAGACCCCGCAGGGCGTTGCCACTATTATCAAGAGACATCTGCAAAAGTCCATGTGTTAATTTTTTCCGGCTCATTTTTGTCCAGTTTCGCCCCAAAAAAGCGTTGAACTCGTCGGAATACAGCAAGTATTCCTCCTCATCCATCATCTTTTTTGGAACAAAACTGACTTAAAAATGACCGGGAAGCCCTTTTGCAGAGGTCTCATAAAAAATTTCCCCGAGTATGAAAACACGGATTATTACGCTCGTCGTTTTTTGTCTGGTGGTGCTGGTAGGAGTCGGCATCTATCAAAAAATGAAAGAAAAAAATCAAGCAACGTCCGCGGTGCCACAAGAACAATCCTCGTCAAGCGCGTTGACACCGCAAGAACCGCAAGACCTTTTGGCGAGGACGCAAGAGGAATCAGAGAGGAGCGCCAACAATCAATCTTACCCATCACCGCAAAAACCATCTATGGACATTGATGCAAGCAAAGCATACACAGCGACGCTTCACACCTCGGCAGGAGATATCGAAATCGCACTGAACACCAAAGCAACGCCGATTACCGCAAATAACTTTATATCCCTTGCCCGTAAAGGTTTTTATGACAATACTATTTTTCACCGAACCCTGAAAGGATTTATGATCCAAGGCGGTGATCCAAAAGGCGACGGCACCGGCGGGCCGGGTTACAAGTTTTATGATGAGCCATTTGAAGGGGAGTACACGCGCGGAACCGTTGCCATGGCAAATGCAGGCCCCAACACCAACGGCAGTCAATTCTTTATTATGCATGCGGACTACGCACTGCCAAAGAACTACGTCATTTTTGGAAAAGTGATCAAGGGCATGGATGTCGTTGATCAAATTGCAACCGCACCGGTGGCCGCATCCCCATCCGGCGAACCTTCCAGTCCCGTCAATCCCGCCGCCGTTATTTCAGTGAGCATTAGCGAAAAATAGAGAGTTGCTATGAAATACTACCTCACAACGCCAATCTATTACGTCAATGACAAGCCGCATATCGGGCACGCCTATTGCACGATTGTGAGCGATATTCTTGCGCAGTACCATCGTCTTCGCGGCGAGGATGTTTTTTTTCTGACCGGCATTGACGAGAACAGCTTGAAGAATATTGAATCGGCGGAGAAACTTGGCATGGGCGACAGAATCCAGGAATACCTTGATATGCAAGCGTCCATTTGGCAGGAGACGTGGGATTCTCTCGGTATTACCAATTCGGATTTTATTCGCACGACTGAAAGTCGGCACAAAAAAGGCGTTGCGAAATTCTGGAAGCGCGTTGAACAGCAGGGCGATATTTACAAAGGAGAATACGAAGGATTTTATTGTATCGGTTGTGAGGAGTTTATTCGTCCGACCGATCTGGTTGACGGCCTGTGTCCGATTCACAAACGCGAACCCCAGAAACTTCTTGAACGGAATTATTTTTTTTCCGCGCAGAACTATCGCGAACGACTCCTTGATCATATTGAAAAAAATCCCGACTTCATTCAGCCGGTCAGCCGCCGCAACGAGGTCATCAATTACATTCGCGATCACTTTGAGGATATTTCCATTTCGCGTCAAACCATGAAATGGGGCATTCCGGTTCCCGACGATCCCGAGCAGGTAATCTATGTGTGGTTTGATGCCTTGATCAACTATCTTACTGGTATCGGATATGGATGGGACGATGAGTTGTTTGTGCGATATTGGCCCGCGGATCTTCATTTGGTTGGTAAGGAGATTATAAAATTTCACTGTGCGCTGTGGCCTGCCATGTTGATGTCTGCTGGTATCCCACTGCCAGCACGAGTATTCGCGCACGGATTTTTGACAATTGACGGGCAGAAGATGAGTAAGTCGCTTGGCAATGCCATTGATCCGTTGGAAATCGCAAAAGTGCACGGCATTGATGCTCTGCGGTATTTTCTCCTGCGCGAGGTTCCCTTTGGCGGGGACGGTGATTTTTCCAATGAACGATTCAGTCAACGGTATGAATCCGATCTATCGAAGGGCGTTGGGAATTTTGTTTCGCGTGTCCTCGCAATGGCTGAGAAGGCAGAGTCGTCATTATTGAAACTGGATCCCGGCCTTCGCCGGGATGACAAAGAGAGTGGCGTTCAGGAGCGCGTGCGGGAGACATGGCAAGAGTATGAGGAGGCGTTTGACCGAACGCGACCCGACGAGGCGCTCGAGGCCGTCTGGTATCTTATTTCCTTCGGTGATAAATATATTGAGGAGAAAAAACCCTGGGCCATTCACAAAGAAGATAAAGAGGAGTATACTAGGATTATGGATACCTTGCTCGAGCTTGTTCGCCAGGTGAGTATTTTGATCTACCCTTTTATGCCCGAGACCGCGTTAAAAATTTGGCGGCAATTGAATATTGAGGATGCGCAGAAAGGACTGTATGTGGCAAAACTTAAAGAGTGGAGGGCGGTTCCGATTGCGACGATTGAGCGGGGAGAAGCGCTGTTTCCGCAGAGTAAGTAAGTCTGTCATTCCCGCGTAGGCGGGAATCCAGACTAAAAATTATAGACTGGATCCCGGCCTTCGCCGGGATGACAAAACGATATGACCACCCTTGATATCATCTTCATCATCATCCTCTGCACTTTTTTTGTAATGGGATTTACACGGGGGTTGATTAAACAAGCAGGTTCGTTGGTTGGATATTTTGTTGCATTGTGGGCGGCAAGCCACTATTACATGCCGGTTGCCGAATACATCAAAAAGGGATTGAGCGGATGGCAGCCGTTTTTGGCCGGTCCGCTTTCTGTGGTTGTCGGTTTTTTGGGGGCATATATCATCGCAGCTTTTCTGTGGCATCTTCTCATTAATATCGCCGATGGGATTTTTCGCCTTTTTTCGATCGTTCCATTTTTGAATATGACCAATCGGCTTGGCGGGGCTGCCCTTGGTCTTATTGAAGGCGTATTGCTACTTAGCGCGGTGGTGTATGTAATCTTGAATTTTCCATTTTCGCAGGAATTTACCGGTAAGCTTCGAACCTCGGCGATTGTCCCCGCGTTGGAGCAAGTGTCGGGAATCGTAAAGCCGCTTCTTCCCTCCCTCGTGCAGGGTGGACAGGGCTTGCTCAATACGCTGCCGGGACTCCCCACACAATCACTTTCTCTTCCTTCCATAGATATTGACAAGGTGGACCCGGCCGCAATACGTCAGTATATGAAACAGCTCAACATCTCGGAGGAGGATTTGCCGCCGGAAGTGCAGGCATTACTTAAGAGACCTCTGCAAAAGTCCCTGTATTAATTTCTTCCGGCTCATTTTTGTTCTGTCTCGCCCCAAAAAAGCGCTGAACTCGTCGGAATACTCCAGTATTCCTCCTCATCCATCATCTTTTTTGGAACAAAACTGACTCAAAAATGACCGGGAAGCCCTTTTGCAGAGGTCTC
>JACQWH010000078.1 GCA_016209345.1 Candidatus Uhrbacteria bacterium | reverse complement strand
GTTTTTGCATAGTACAAGTAGAATACTGCACAGAATTGACAAAGTCAACCTCTAATAAATCGCCTTCTGGTAGCACTGTTCGCAAAGAATCTTGTCTTCGTTTCGCATGCTGGTCTGCACCGTGATACCACACTGCATGCATTGTGCGTCATGCAGGTTGTATAATTCTCCGGTTGGGTAGCGGTGTTTCAGCCGGACGTCGGGATGAAGACGCGGAAGCGGGATAGAGTATTTTTTGTAGAAATCAAATTCCTGCTTGATGATCTTGAACGGCCGGGCGGACTCTTCACAGACAATCACTTTCCCTTGCAGATCGTCCCAAGAAATATCTTTGATATTGTCCAATGGGATATAGGCATCTTGTTGCGAATACGTCGGCACCGGTCTCTCATGCCAAGGAAATCCGCGCTCTTCTGCTTCGTGCTTTGAGAACGGCATTGCAAGTTGTGCGACGGTCTCGTTATATCCCCACGGACTCATGTCTTTTGGAAAAAACTTCCCATATTCCCCCGCCTCCTTCATGTGGTCAATGAGTTGCAACTTGAACGCTTCATATTCATCTTTGCCATACTGCTTGTTCATAATGCAGTATTGCTTCTTTCTCAAGCCCACACAACCGAAACAATCGCTGCACCCCCTCATCTCAATACAGTACTGACAGTCACGCGATCCTTCAACGATAATTGTCCCGTATTGAATATTGTATGCGCTTATACCTACGGCGGAACTGCAATAGGCCCTCTCAAGTCCGTAGCCAAACGCGCATACATCAAGGCAGTCCTTCGTCTTGTCTGTGAGGTTATAGCAATTCACGCAATTCTCCGATGCATCCAACATGTATGATTCATAGGCATCTTTGCAACCGTACAAATAATTTCCTCGGACATTCTCATTCTTTATGCCAATGAGTGCTGACTTTGGATAGAACATTCTCATTTCGTCATATTCGCTTCTCAACGACTGAATTGTTTGATAATCTCCAAAATCAATTTCAGCGATCCTTTTTTCATAGTTCTCGCGTGAGAGCTGATCGTTACGAAATACGTACTGCTTATGGCGCAATCCCGTACTCATAAAACAATTCATGCAATCCTCACAGTCATACAAAAAATAACTATCGGTGCATTTGATAACCTGCCGGCTCCAAAACGTTTTATATAAAAAACCACCGCCCATACACTCGTACACAATTTCAGAATTGCCGATCGCATATGTATCAACACAATCCTTATTGTAGAGTGCTGTTTGGACATAAATACAGCGCTCGGAATGACCAAGGTTAAAACACATGTAACAATTTTTCACTCCTGTCACGGCATTGCAATAGTCGCTATTCTCAACCGGTTCGGTGACAGAAAGCGCAAGTCGCGGCGCCCGGTCAACGAGCTCGCGATATTGATCAAAAAATAGACGAGAGAAATCAATCTCTTGCAAGGGTGGCTCCCACGCATCGGAGTAATAGCATTGCTTGCAGTATTTTGGAAATTTTGCCGTGGGTGGATACCCGGTGAGTCCTTCTTTTTTGCATAACCCGCACTGGTATTTGAACAGTAAATGCTGAGGACGCCATACCATGAGCTCGCGCATGCGCTCGGTGGGATGCACGGTCGGCAGTGGCACGCCAAACATTGCACGAAGCTCAATTTCCGTGTCGCTGACGACAAACCTCTTTCCGGTTATTTCACACGTTCGCTCGACTGGCATAGATAGTGTTCTGTTATCTTCTTTGCAACATCGTTCCAATCGCTACATGCAATAGAGCGAGGATGCGGTACATCAGCGTCGCCATGGCCGTAAAGAAATACAGTACCCCGATACTCGCTAGAAAGCCCTTCGCAGATGCTCGGATTGTCATCAATGATGCCAAGAATCATTGGGTATCGCTCCTCAAGGGCTTTACTTTTCCATGTCGCTGTTATGCCATGAGAAAATTCATGGGGATTCATTATGAGGGGTACCGCGGGAAAATTATGCCGAACAAGCCATTCGTCGGTTATTTTGCGAAGAAGCTCGGGCCGAGTGGTGAGGTATGCGACAATCGGAATGATGCGACTAATTTCGTTTATCGCAGGCAACGCATCCTCAATAGAGGGAAGCTCTTGGTAATAGCGCTCGTCATAGCAAAACTGCATACACCGCGCAAGCACGTCATCGCGCTGAAAGTACTGTGCATTTTGGACGAGGTGGTAT
Source organism: Candidatus Uhrbacteria bacterium (assembly GCA_016209345.1). Taxonomy (GTDB): domain Bacteria; phylum Patescibacteriota; class Patescibacteriia; order JACQRZ01; family JACQRZ01; genus JACQWH01. The sequence continues at coordinate 1,889 of JACQWH010000078.1, read as the reverse complement.
TTTTTTGCGAACTCACCCTTTGACAAGTTCTCGGGGTTGCCAAACTCACGAAAGATATGATCCACCCACTCGCGGCATGTCCATGAGAGGGTGTCGTCGATGTCCAGGGCAATGCCCTGCTGTATGCCGCTGATATTCTTCATGTATGGTGTTGTGTAAAATTCCAAATTGAGAGTGTAGAGAAATAGATTCCAGGTCATTTCTGAGTCAATTTTGTTCAAATATTTCTCTACGCTCTCAAATTCTTATGTCCACCATACTAACACAGAAGGTCTCATCGAGGCAATACGGCGTAGAGCTTGGGAATAATCTGTTTGCGGAGTATCGTCATGGGGAGCCGAGTAAGACCTGTCGATATGGGCAGCTCCAATGCGCGGGAAAGAAGCATCGCACCTTTGCTGTCCCGCACATAGATTGAGGTTGTGCCGGTATGCACATCAACGATGTTGAGAAAACCCCATTGCGCCCCAACGTGTTCTCGCACGTTTTCAATGCCTTCATCAAATCCTTCTGTCTGCAAAAGCACGTCACGCCCCCACACAATAAGCTGACAAGGGGCAATGACATATCCCGTTCCGAATTCTTTTGCGTCGTTGACAATTGCTTGAACAACATCTTTGCATATCACGTCAGTCGCGTAGTGAAACATCTCCTCGATAATTTTTTTATCGAATCCATACTCTTGCTCAAGAAACCGGACAGTGTCATGATCCCGCCGGTGCGTGTTTGTTGCAAGAAAATTCAGGGAGTTGTGGTGAATAGCACCGTAGAGCAAAAGTGCGTTCTCGCGTGAAGGTCTTAGCCCCGCACGCATAAATCGCTCGGTGACGAGCGTTGCGGCCGCACCGACGAGTTCATTTTGAATGTACGCATAGGAGAATTGCTTCTCTGGTTCTGACCCAGCTCTGTGATCTATCACCTCTATTACTTGTTCTGGCGTCACTACTGTTGGCATCCCCTTCATCTCCGATGCATCAACGAGTACAAATTGTGTCCAATCACCCTTTGTGTTATCCGGTCGTGTGGGAATCGAAATTCCATGCTGATCAATAAAATAGCTCACCTCAGCTTGAGGCGACCCAAATATCATTCCTTCGGCATCATTTCCGTGTTCATTCAAAAAATATGCGTATGCGAGAGCGCATGCGGTCCCATCAAGATCGGGGTTTATTTTCGCGGTTACTAATATCTGTGCCATACATGGTAAGCAATTTTTCTCGTGTCATTGTTGCTTTTGCTATTGGACGCTTTTCGTGCTCATAATATCGATGCCTTGTTGCTTCGTCAACTCCCTCAAAATTGTCAAATCCGAGCGACCTCATAACCCTTGGATATTTCTCTACTATCCATGACGTCGCCGAAATTTCTTTTATTTTGTCGTCTGCTTCCACCCGTTTCGCAAGTTCGCACAAACCGCTTTTTATCAACTCAATTTTATCCTCAATCGTAATGGAGGGTGCGAGATGAATATGGATTCCCCCCTTATACATGCCATACGATAAGATTTCGTTTATGGGAGTAAACCCACCTCTAGCTAAAAAAATATCTCTCTGAATTATTTCAAACTCTTGCGGGTGAGTGACAAAAAGGTCGAGGATTGGTTGGAATAGGTCAAGAACATCCGCCACGAATGTTTCCTTATCAGATACGCCACGCTCCTCGATTACGTGAAGTCCTGCACGTATTTCATCGGCCGTATGTCGTCCTAACAATTCGATAAATTTATCGCTCCGGGAAAAGGGCTGAATTTCCCACATTCAACCAGCAAGTGCAACACGTTCAGCTCGCATTGCCTCCGCAGGGGTCTTAAAATTTAAACATTTTCTTGGTCGGTTATTAAGCCACCGTTCAATCGTTCGAACATTCTTACTTGAGACGATAGCAAAGTC
>JACQWH010000074.1 GCA_016209345.1 Candidatus Uhrbacteria bacterium | reverse complement strand
TCCCAGGCCGAGGTCAAGGCCATGTTGTCAGGCGAAAACGATTTCAACAACGCCATTTTGACCATCAATTCGGGGGCGGGCGGCACGGAATCGCAGGACTGGGCCATGATGTTGCTCCGCATGTACACCCGCTGGGGCGACCGCAACGGCTACAAGACGGAGGTCCTGGACATGCAGTACGGCGAGGAAGCGGGCATCAAGAGCGCCACCGTGACGTTCGCCGGCGATTACGCCTACGGCTACCTGCGCGCCGAAATCGGCGTGCACCGCCTGGTGCGCATTTCCCCCTTCGACGCCAACAAACGCCGCCATACTTCGTTCGCCTCCGTCTTCGTCTATCCCGAAGTCCAGGACGATATCGAGGTGGAGGTCAACGAATCCGATCTCAAGATCGACGTTTACCGCTCTTCGGGACCGGGAGGGCAGGGCGTGAACACCACCGACTCCGCCGTGCGCATCACCCACATTCCCACGGGTATCGTGGTGCAATGCCAGAACGAGCGCTCCCAACATAAAAACAAGGCCTCGGCCATGAAGGTCCTGCGCGCCCGTCTCTATGAGATCGAACAGGAAAAAAAGGAGGAGGAACTGCGGGCGCTGGAAAAATCCAAGAAGAAGATCGAGTGGGGGAGCCAGATCCGCTCCTACGTTCTGCATCCCTATCGCCTGGCGAAAGACCTCCGCACCCAGGTCGAGACCGGGAACGTCGACGCCGTGCTGGACGGCGATCTGGACGCGTTCATCGAGGCATACCTGTTAAAAGGCGCGTCCAAGGCGTCGGAGTGAGCGAGGCATGAAACCCCATTTTCATCCGGCATTGATCAACGATCCCTTGGGCGACCCCGGGCTTGTGGTCCATTTTCTGCACGAGAGCCGGGCTCTCCTGTTCGACCTGGGGGACCTGTCCGCCGTGCCCAACGCTGTCCTGTTGAAGGTGTCCCACGTCTTCGTCAGCCACACGCATATCGACCACTTCATCGGCTTCGACCGGTTTTTGCGGACCGTCTTCGGGCGGGGAAAAACCATCCGTATGTACGGCCCTGAGAATTTCATCGACAATGTGGAGGGGAAACTGCGCGGGTTCACCTGGAACCTGGTGGCCAATTACAACGAATCCGTCACCCTTGACGTTGTTGAAGTCCACGAGGACCATTTGCTGACCGCGCGGTTCCGCGCCATCGACAAGTTCAAGAAGACCGGCGAGGCGCGCGAGCCTTTATCGGGGGGCGTCATTCTGGACGAGCCGGGGTTCTCCATCCATACGGCCATACTGGAACACCGGGTCCCCTGCCTGGGATTTGCCCTCAAGGAGAAGTTTCACGTCAATATCCGCAAGGACCGCCTGGAGAGTTTGAACCTCGCCCCCGGCGCCTGGCTCAACGAATTGAAGCGCGCCATCCACGAGCAGAGAACGGACGACTGGCCGGTCCGCGTTCCGGCGAGCGTAAACGGGAAGAAAGGTTTCGAGGAACGGCGGTTGGGGGATTTGAAGAGGGATCTCGTGATTATTTCGCCGGGGCAGAAGATCGCCTATGTCGTGGATACGGTTTACAACGAGCGGAACAACCGGAGGATCGTCGAACTGGTCCGGGACGCCGACGTCTTTTACTGCGAGTCGCCGTTCATCGCCGAGGAAACGGAACGCGGGCGGGAACGATGCCATCTCACTTCCCGGCAGGCCGGGCTGTTGGCCCGGGAAGCGGGCGTCAAGCAATTAAGGACGTTTCATTTCTCCGCCAAGCATTCCGTGCGCACCGGGCAACTCTACCGCGAGGCCGAGGAGGCTTTCCGGGGATAGACCTTCCAGCAAGCTTCATCGTTTTTGACTGAAATCGTTTCCGCCAAGAGCTTCCTGCACGGCTAGGAAAACGACCCGTGTCGTATCCATTAAACTTTTCCCCTCGATCGGGGTCATTTTAAAATGACGGGCAAGGCCGCGATATAATTTGTCCTTTTCACGGTAGTAATCCAGGTCATACTCGACTTTTCTCTCCAAGAGAGCGGTTGTCTTGTCTAAAAGCAGAAATGAAATTGTACAGCCGGGTATTAACGGCTTGATGGCGCGAAAAAACAATCGGGAACACATGCCCACATACGTCATCTGCACCAGGATGTCGTAAAAATAACGATCGCAAAGGAGAATCTTGGAGGAGTTCTTAAAGGGGAGATGGGAGCCGAAAAAATATACGGCGATGTCTAACATCAGGCAGAATTGCCGGATCCACCTCAGAAGACATTTTTTGAAACTCCATTCGAGCCGATTCTTGTACTGATTGGCGACCATTTCCTCCGCTTTGCGCGGAGCCATTCTTTTCAAAAGGTTTCCGATGCGCAAATAGGTTCCTTGCGCGTATACCAGCTTGATGATTACGGGGCGGTTTTCCTTTTCGAGTTTTTCGGCGAGGATTTTGATCTGGGTGGACTTTCCCGACCCATCCAAGCCGGAAAATGAAAAAATCATGGTTTTTCAAGAAGTAAAACGACATTTGCCGATAACAGAGGAAAGGTAAAGCGTCTTTTCTTTTCCCGAAGCCCGCAGTTCTTGATTAAACTTTGGATTTCTTGTTCCGCGGAAAATTTCTTTTGAATGGGTTCTCCCTTTATTCGTTTAATGAGGTTTTTGGTTCCATTCAACACGGCGTATAGTGGGGACGTGTATGCAAAATTCAATATGATATGCCTTTTGGTAATGCGGCTCAGCTCTTTTAAGATGTCCAATTTGTCTTGATAATCGAAGTGATGAAAAAAACGGACGCTTGTAACGCAATCAAAACAGTTATCTTCATATTTCAAGGATCGGGCATCGCCCAACTCCAGGACAAGTTGCCCGTTTTTTAAATATTTACCCAACTTGTTTCTTGCCTGTTCAAGCATTTCCTCCGCTATGTCCACCCCCACCACTTTAATTCCGGCGTTCAAGAGAAACTCCGTAATTCGTCCGGTTCCACAAGGTAAATCCAGGATTAAATTTAAAGGCTCCGATCTACCCGCGATTGCGATCAGACGCCTTATTTCTTTTATTTCCAAGGAATTCGCATACCGTCCAATGAAACTTTCAAATCGTTGAGAATCGTAGGATTCGGCTACTTTCTGGTTTTTGTATCGATCGACAACGGATGGGTTCATTTATTAAAGGCCCCTAATGTGGTTAATGTATACAGCGGAGATCGCTTCGCTTGGTCGCGAGCCCGGTCTGGCAAGGTGTGAACGACCGGAGCCGATTGGCGGTCATCATCGGCCCTCGCTTACCCGCTCTTCGTTTCTCAACGCTACAATCCCATGTTGCCAATCCCAAATTTCCTGGAGATTTTCAACGGATCTTCCCACAGGGCAAGCGCTGGGTTTCGAGTTGGTGTCGTGTTGAAAAAGCCCTTGCGGAGTCATCGTTTCCCCGTTTGATCTCCCCAACTTCAGGGTAAAAGCGAATTTCATGCGGTTGATGAGGAACGAAAGATTCCACCAGGAAGTTCGAACGGTGGAACGCAAGGGAATGAGGCGTTGGATCGGTTGTCCCCAAGGGCTGTTTTTTCAACAAATCCAAGCGTCCATTTTAACAAGGATAAATTCCGAGTCAATGCGAGATTTGATAAGGAGCTCATAAGTGGTTATGCTGGGCTCGGCATCGAATGCAACCACCCCTCGACCTTCCGCGAAATGAGTGGACGCGTTAATTGGCCCCGGCCCAAGAAAGGGACGACAGGGGAGGTTCCCTTGACGGATTTCCTCCCGGCGCAAGCAAAAACGGCGCAAATGCCTTTCAATCCCTCGGGTCGATTTCTGGCGGCAGAGGACAAATGAACCAACTCTCGAGGTTCAAGGATTGTCCCTGGGGATGGCGCATGCATTTGTTTCCCAGCCAGTTTTTGTGAGTGACGAGGTAGATTTTTTGCCCGCCCGCCGGTTTGAGCCGCTTTAGATCGTCCATGCCCCACAAAAGATGTCGCGGATAAAGGGTGTCTTGAAGCGGGGGGATTCTCATGAGGTCAAAGGGGGGCTCCGCTCCGGGGAGCTTTTCCTGGGTAGGGAGTATGATAAATGCGCTTTTTTCGGTCAATGCCTTTATGACGTGAGCGATTTTATAAATTGGCCAGTAAAGGTTCGGGCTGTCGTAAACTCCGGCGGATTCTTGAAGTTGAAAATGGCTATGTCCCAAATGATTCTTCATGAAGACCGTGCGCGGTAGGATAAAAATCGCGAAAATCACGACAAGGTTTGCAAGAATCAAAAAAAACACGCCGGCGATTTTTTTTTCCAAGGAAAGGACTTTGGTTAAAAAGGGACGGCCTGGATGGGCGCTGTTTTTGGGAGCGAAACAACAGACTCCGGCGAGGAATAGCAACGTGGGGAATATTTGAAAAAACTCCCTGTTGGAGGGCTTGTTTATGTTCCCCCCGATGTTTTGAAGAAAAAAACGGGTAATTTCCCCAAACGATTTTCCATCCAGTGAAGTGGCCTTGAAAAAAAGCGAAAGAACCGCCATGGACAGGAGAAACGTGACCGCGAGATTCCACAAGAGGAGTTTTTCCGAATTTTCCATTAACGAGTAGAGAAAAGGCAACAGCAGGATCAGGATCATGCCTGTTCCCCAGCCGATTTTATTGAGTATGTTGAGATAGAGTCTTATGCTGAATACGGTTATGAGTTTGGCGAACAAGTCCTTTTGTTCCGGTCCCCCAAGCGCGATGAAGACTCCGCCTCCGAAAATGACGGCCAGCAACGCTATCAATGCAAACTCTCTGGCAAACCCTTTTGCGCAGGCAATCGCGCAAAGTCCCCCGCCGATGGCCAGAAGCAGAAACAACGCCAGATACTGATGGGTGACCCGCAGTTCGGGATAATAAGCCAGACTGAAGATCGTCCAACATCCGGAAAATATCGAAGGGATCAGCCAGAGGTAAAAAAACGCCTTGTTGGTTTTGTGCCTGATTGTGAAAAAAAGCGTCAGGGCCAGGGGGACGAGATAGAAAACCAGATTCTCGTATCTTATCCAGGACGCGAGCATGAACGAAAAAGAGGAAGCCTGGAGATAACGCGGTTCTTTCGAGCGTATGAAGAAAAACCAGTACAGACTGCCGCAGAAAAAATAAAATCCGGACTGCAGGTTGTTTAGGTATAAAAGAGAATGCCAGAATATCATGGGGGACACGGCCAGCAACAAAGTCAGCTTTTTTGCCAAACCGGGCCCGATGGATTTTTTTAGCGCGTTGTAAAATAGGCCGAGGAGGGAAAGGTAAAAGAAAGATTGGACGATCTCTGGGGTTTTGACGTCAAACAAGAGGAAATAACCGGAGAGGAGATGAAACCCCAGCGACCGGTTTTCGATCTCCGCCACCAAGTCCTTTACGCTGGCGATGGTTTGCGCCTGCACGGCAATTTCCCCGTAAAGTTTATAAAAGATGCCGTCTGTCACGTAGACTGGGAAAAAAAGATTAAAAATCGCGCTGAAAGCGGCCAGGATCAAAATAAGGGCAACGCAGGGCTCGAACTTGATTCTGGAAAATAACGGTTGTGGGTTTTCTTCGGCAAGAATGCCTTTCAGTTTTGCCCGGTAAAATAATCCGCCCGCCATGACTATCTGGGTCAGGAGGAGGGAGACGGGAGAGATGGGAAGCTTGAACGATAGAAGAGCCCAGATCGTCAGCGTGGTCAAACCCATTCCAAAAGGGAAAGAAAGGGACAATCGCTCTCCCGAAGACGAGGAGGGCAATAGGAGGGCGGCGGCCAGAAATCCCGTAACGACCAGGCATACGAAACTGAAAAAAAACATGGGAAGGTAGGGTGTTTATCGTTTACTGGCTTTATATACGTTCGAAATCTGCTTGATTCATACGAAGCCGAAGGTGGATAAAAAGACCAGGGGAAACCTGGTTGGTCAACACCGCCAGTATCTGGACCAGCGCGCCGAGCATAGAGCTTCCCCCGGGACAAACAACGCTCTCGAAATTATACTCAGAAAGATACTGAACGCGGTGACGGAGTTGGGGGGGATATCGAACCGGGCCGGAAAAACGGCGATTGGTTCGGACAGGGGCCGGCAAATCCATTTGGCGATGACGTTTTCCCGCGTTTTTTTTATATGCTGGCCGGAATTTTGTTGTTGGGATGGAGGCATGGTCGGTTTTATCCTTTGCCGTTTTGAAGCGGTCCCATTTCCCTAGGGTAGTTTTTCAAGTGAAGGACTTGAAAAAAGACGACGGCCAGCAAGGAAGACCAGAATGTCGCCAGGATCCGATCAAGGACCGTGGCAAATACGCCATGGTCGAAATTATTCCCCAAGAGGGTCATGGAAAACCCCACGGCGGCTTCCCGGACGCCCAGGGAACCGGGAATGGGGGTGAGCAGTCCCGCGAAAAAGGCGACAAAGGCCATCGCCATACCTTGGACCAACGAGATGGGATGGTTCAGAATATAAAAGGCGACGTAAAACCGGAAGGCCCAGGCGATCATGTAAAGTACGTGATAACCGATCAACCTGATTTGGTTGCCAACGTCTTTTTTGTAATGGTGCCAGGAGTCCAGCGCCTTGGAGATAAAGTTGAGAATGCGGATATCCCCGCTCGCGATCCGGACCGAGTTGAAATAAAGGATAAACGTGGAGATCGATAGAGCAATTGCAAAAGCCAGGACCATATGGAACGGCATTATGTCGGCATTATATAAGCGCCATGCGATCCACAATCCGAATATATTCAGCCCATAAATGTGAAGGATCTTGTCCACGGTCATTACCGCGAGAAACCTGATAAACGGCAACTGGTGGCGGTTTTTCAAGTAAACGGCCAGGGTGACCGTTCCCGCTTTAAAAAGGAATTGATTGCCCGCCCCGACGATCATTGGGAACCCAAACCACTCTTTGCCTTCCAAGGCGATGAAATGGGAAAACAACTGTTTCAGTCTCAATCCGTAGACGATATAGGATATAAAAATAACGGCCGTGGCAATGGAGATATTATAAAAAGAGATGTCCAGAAGACGGGCGAAGTCGGGACCCTTCTTGATGAAATAGTATATCCCCGCGCCGATGACGGATAAAAATATGGCGTTCCTTAGGAAGTGAGAATTGAATATTCTGGCGCCCACGCTAAGACTCCCGCTTCCCGGACAACAGGCTGTGGTAAAGTTTCTCGTATTCTTTTACGTTTTGTTCTATCGAGAAGTATTTCAAAACCATTTCCCTGCCTCTCAAGCCTTTTTCTTTTCCCGATCCGTCGTCCTTCAGCAGGCTCTTTACAGCTTCATATAGGGCGTCGGGGTTGTCGGCTTGTATTTTTTCTCCTACGTCGTCCATCATGATTTCGTTCAAGGGCGGTATGTCCGTTATGACGATGGGTTTCCCCATGGCGAGCGACTCCAGCAGGACAAGCGGGATATCGGATTTTCTGACCATCTGGCTGGGCGGAAAAATGACGATGTCCGAGAGGGCGATCAATTCCGGCATGCTCTCCACCGTCTCCAGGACGACCAGATCGCCCCGAACGTTTTTCCGCTCAAAATCGTCCAGCATGGACCGCTTCAGCTTGATGTCCCCAGGACCGGAGATCCGGCACGCGAGGATGAATTTCACGCCCAGCCCCTCCTTCAGGAGTCGCGAAACCGCCTGCGTAACGGACCGGTTGCATCCGAGGTAATAATTTCCCGGAAACAAGACCACCCGTTCCCGGTCGGAAATTTTAAGTTTTTTGCGGAGGTCCGCGGAAGAAACTCCGGGACAGAATTTTTCCGTGTCGATTCCAGGATAAATGCAGGAAACGTTTTTAATGTCCCGGTTTTCAAAAGACCGGAGCGCATGTTGGGATTGAACGACGACCTTGTCCCCGAAAACGAATTTTTCAATGCTCCTCCGGTGGCTTATCGGAGTGGGGATGGTTTGCAGAAAAACGCCTTTTTTGAACTTTCTGATCGAGCGAATGACATGGGAAGTGATCAATTCGGGCGTGAAAAAAAAATGAAAGATTGCCGCCTCGGACTGGATCAACGTCCGCAAAAAAGCCAGTTTTTGTCTTATGGAAATCGCCAGGGAGTCCGAGCGGGGATAGATCCGGAGAAAAGTTTTATTGGGCCCGATTTGAAAGTTGTCTTGGTTTTTGTACGTTAAAAGGGTTGCGTGGAACGCGTCCAGCCGTCTGGCGATTTCATAAACCAGATTTTTACTCCCCTCGTTCCAGGGCGGGGCGATGGGCCTTGTGGCGAAAAAAATCCCGGCGTTTTTGCGGTTCATAAGTCGATGATCGATATCCGTGCCATCCCAAAACGATTCCGGACAGCTTTTTATTGCTGGGTTACCGGCGGCTGTGTGGGCGCCGGACAAGTCTTTTGGGAAAGACGAAGGTAAACGGTCCCCGGCGAATAAACCTCGTCCGCTTCGAAAAACGCGAGTCAATCCTTTCAACTTCCGTTTCGGGTTTTTCCGTCGATATTGAGGAAAAAAAAACGGATGGGAAACCGCGACCTCCGTCGCCATCAGGTTTTCGGAAGTTTTGGCTTGAAGATCTCATGAATTTCCTTGTCTTTTTTCGCTATCAAAACGATATTCTCCCTGAGAAACGGGAACGTGAAGACCAGAAACAAGTAGATCAGATTGAACGGAAAAAGAATGAACCCGGGGATGGCCAGCTCTTCCTTGTTGTTGAGGAACCGGTTTTTCTTCGGGGTCAGAAAAAAACGGTTCTGCTGATAATGTTTTTCAATGATCTTGAAGCCCAGGTTCTCTAAAAACCTTTTCACCTCTTTGAACGAATATTCCCGCACGTGTCCCATGTGGCCCAGCCAGTATGGCTTGGAGAACGCCGTGAACGGATCCGAAATCATTCCTTTTCCTGACAGAAAATACACTGCGTGGGGGAGAAAGTATAAGTTGGGCGTGGAAAAGAACAAGAGCCCGTCCTTTTTCAAGATCCGGTGAATTTCCGTCAAGGCGTGTATGGGCTCCTTCAAATGTTCGAAGACCTCGTTGAAAAGGATCGCGTCGAAAGCTTCGTCCTCGAAGCAAAACCGGTCCCGCTCGATATCGATTTCCCGCACGTCCAGGTTGTTCTTTGACAGGAACCTGGCGAAGCGCGAGGGGTCCAAGTCTACTCCCACCACATCGTACCCGTTTCTTTTTAAAAAATAAGTGAGGTGGAAGGGGTAGGCGCCGATTTCCAAGATTTTCCCGCCGCTATAGCGGCTCCGGATGGCCGAAATCTCGTTATCGTACCTGTTCAGGCATTTGTCGAGGAAGCCCAGACTTTGCGAAATTCTTTGATCTTCCTCTTGTGAGTTCTTGATTTCCTCTATGAGGGCTTCGACTTGTTTCCGATCGATTATTTTCCGCTGGGGAAATAGGGTCACTGTCCCTGCTCCAATGATTCGAAGGCCTCTCTATAGCTCTCGCCGACCGCTTTCCAGTCCAGCGTCCCGATGATTTCGGAGGATTTCGCGCCCATCCGTTTCAGCCGGTCTTCGGAAAAAATATCTTGCAGGGCCTGGGTCAATCCGGCCACGTCTTTTTCCTTGGTAATATAACCGTTTTCGCCGTGGATGACCACTTGGGGAATTCCTCCGACGCCGCTGGCGATGACCGGTAGGCCGGCGGCCATGGCTTCGAGGATCGCCACGGGGACTCCTTCCGTTTCTCCATGGCGGTCGACGATGGAGGGGACGATCAGCACGTCCGATACACTCAAGAAATCCTTGACCTCGCTTTTGGATTTTTGCCCGACGAATTTAACGGTTCCATTCAGGCCCAGGCGATGCGCTTCCGCCTCGCACTCCTGCCGCAAATGGCCGTCCCCGACGATCGCCAGTTGGACGTCCTGTCGGCGCCGGGAAAATTCCTTCATCGCCCGGATGAGGTAGACAACCCCTTTTTTCTCGGTGAGTTTTCCGACAAACAGGATTGTCTTTTTGTCCGGATCGATCCGCAGGTCAGCCTTGGTTTTCGGAACCAAAACGGAACGGAAAAATTCGATCTCCACCCCCATGGGCAGAACCATCGCCTTGAAATCGCGCCCGGCCAGTTTCCGCAGGACCTCGAGGTTGAGCCTGCTGACGGGTATCACGATATCGGAGTTTTCCACGATGTACCGCGCGAGTAGCTTGCCGAAGGGCAGGCGTTCCAGCAGGAAGACGTCTGCGGCATGCACGGTGACCGCGTGGACGAACCCGAATTTTTTCTTGAACAGCGAGGCGACGAGCCCTTGGGGAATCAGCCAGTGCGAATTGACCAGCCGGATCCCATGCTTCCGCGCCGCCCTTTTGAAAGCCAGTATCTCGGATCCCAGGAAAAAAGGGACCTGGACCTTCGCCAAAAAGGTTCTACGGATGTTGGCCAGCATGCCTTGCCCGTCCGCCAGTTTTTGCAGGCATTTGGGCCAGAAATAGGGAAAACGCAAGACCCGGAGACCTTCCATTTCCTCGTCCTCCGAAGCCTTGGGATCGTGTGGGGCCAGGACCCAGGTAGGATAATACTTCGACAGTTCCCTAGCCAGGCGGTATACGAAATCGGCGGGGACTTTGTCGCCGGTCCAGCGCGGAAAAGTCGATGTGAAAACCAGGAGCGGTTTCTTTTCGATTTCGCTCATGAAAGGTTTTGGGGAAGGACGGTTGATTTTTGCCGGGTTAAAAAAAGATGAGAAGCGAGGTCAATTCGATAGTCTGTGGGTGAATGGGTTGTACTGTGGCGATCGGATCGATTTCGATTGACGCGAACCTGCCAAGGGTCAAGAATAGCATTTTCCAACCAGCGTGTAAAGAATTAGTGATCCGCGGGTTCCGATCGCGATCGAGGGCGGGACAGGCCATGCCCGGAAGGACGTTCCAGAGCGCTTTGTCAAAATGGTTTTTGGTCTGCGCCGACCGTTTATGATAACCTGAATGCCATTACATGGCTTCAGGTATTTCCGCAAAGCGAAAAATGGACGCCGAACTTCTTCAAAAAAAAATCAAACTGGAGTCCCTGATGCGGGACATGGGAAGCGCAGTGGTGGCGTTTTCGGGCGGCGTGGACAGCGCCTTGGTCCTGGCCGTGGCCCATGCCGTCCTGGGGGACAAGGCTCTGGCCGTGACGGCCTGTTCGGACAGCGTGCCCCGGAGGGAACTGGACG
>JACQWH010000075.1 GCA_016209345.1 Candidatus Uhrbacteria bacterium | reverse complement strand
GAATTATAGTCGTTCCCTTGTTTCTCGTCAAGCGGGGCGGATGCAGATATACTCTACTCATACGGCTCGCTTACTCCTTTTTCCACGCATCGTCCAGAGCACGTCGTTGCTCCTCTAAAGAAAGGCCAGTCAGTGATGGGGGTGAAAATCCTTCTCTTGATGGCGGAATCGACGGCAATGCCAAATGTGGCCGTTCGCCATATCTTGTCCGCATAAGATTTTTTGGATTTATATTCCGTTCTGCTAAAATTCGCTCCAATGCACTGAGAATAGCCGTGTGCTCGGGATTGGGTTGTTGAGATAGATGTTTATTTTCAGTAAGGATAGCAGTGGACCGGTCGTATTCTTCAATAATAATACCATCGCCAAAATCCTTATAGCGCGAATAAAAATCGATTTTTTCGATAGCTACCTTCTCTCTTGTTCTTTTTGCCTCATCCTTTCGTGCCTCTTGTGCCTCTTGTGCGGATCGCTTTTCTGCCCATGGCCCGTATACTTCCTTCAGCCATTTCTCTTTTTCTTCCTGGGTTGCTTTTAGCGCAACGGATATCCATACGGCATGATAAAGTCGATACCCCTCCGGGCGCGTATCATCAGCACTCGCCTCATTATAATCAATGTATATATGGATGTAGCATGACTCCCATTCTTCTTCGTATTCTCCATTATTACATGCATACACTCCTTCAAGAAAAAAAACTAGCTCATACATTTCGCTCGGATCGCGTAAATAATTTTCGTAAACATCTTTTAATGTTAGATAGTCCTTCTCGCTCAAAATTTTCTTCCACTGTTCCATATCCCCGTAATACGCAGCATCCTTGTCAAAGTCCTCGGGCAAATCACGCTCAACCTTTGCTGAATTATTGTGATCATTAAAAAAGCGTCTATCAACATTGAAGGGTTTCTGTTCTCCTGTTTCCATAAAAGATGGGCCCGTGGGCTCTGCTCCCATGTCACTCATATAGCGTAAAATTATTTCTTATGACATCTATTCATAGGTGGTGCCGATAAGCGCTCATGTCACGTCGGGTCCATCTGAAACAATGTTTTAAGTTCAGTGTTAGAAAACTCTCCAATCCATTTCTCTCCCTTTGCCACCGTAAGATCGGCGAGCTCTTTCTTCGCTTGTATCATTGCGTTGATCTTTTCTTCAAATGTATCTTTTGTAATCATGCGATAGACCATCACGTTTTTCGTCTGTCCGATGCGATAGGCGCGATCGGTCGCCTGTTGCTCAACGGCGGGATTCCACCAGAGATCAACATGAATGACATTGGTCGCGGCCGTGAGGTTAAGTCCGGTACCGCCTGCTTTCAGCGAAAGAATCATGGCATTGATCTGACGCTCGTTTCCAAAACGGTCAACCATCTCGTCGCGTTTTGCTCGCGTCACGCCGCCGTGCAAAAAAAGCACCTCTGACTTAAACCGTTCATCGAGCATTTTTTGTAGCAAGTCGCCCATCTGTGTGTATTGCGTGAACAACAATACTTTTTCATCATTCTCATAGATGGTCCCGAGCAGGTCAAGAAGCAACGCGGTCTTTCCTGACAATTCCGGCCGTGCGGTCTTTTTCTTCAGATACTGCGACGGATGATTGCATATTTGTTTGAGCGCGGTCATGAGCTTGAAAATAAGTCCTCTGCGCTCAATGCCTTCTGCGCTCTCAATGCGCCTCATAATAGTATCAACCGTTGATGTATAGAGCGATGCCTGTTCGCGAGTTAATGCGCAAAACTGATCAATTTCATTTTTTTTGGGCAAATCATGAATAATCGACGTATCTGTTTTTACTCTGCGCAGAATAAAGGGCGACGTAACCATACGAAACCGTTCAAGCGCCGCTTGATCGCGGTTGAGCTCTATTGGTTCGGCAACATCCTCTCGAAACGTTTTCTGATCGCCTAAATATCCTTTATTAAGAAAATCCATAATGCTCCAGTATTCGCCAAGGTGATTCTCAACCGGTGTTCCGGTCATGGCAATTTTTATTGGCGCGGCAATTGATTTAATTGCTTTTGCCTGCGCGGTTTCCGCGTTCTTGATATTTTGCGCTTCGTCAATAATAAGGCATGACCACTGTTTTTTTGAAAACGTTTTCACTTCTTTGCGTACCATGCCGTACGTCGTGATGACACAATCGGCACGTCTCTCTTCGGCTGTGCGCGCTCCTCCATGATAAATATGCGTTTGGAGATGGGGCGCGAATTTTTTGATTTCTCGCTGCCAATTAGTGAGCAGTGTTGTCGGCACAACAACCAGCACCGGATGGCGAACGAACAACCCGTCTTCTTTGAGTCTTGCGACCGTCGCGATCACT
Source organism: Candidatus Uhrbacteria bacterium (assembly GCA_016209345.1). Lineage (GTDB taxonomy): Bacteria > Patescibacteriota > Patescibacteriia > JACQRZ01 > JACQRZ01 > JACQWH01. The sequence goes on along the minus strand of JACQWH010000075.1, from coordinate 16,779 downwards.
TGCACGGTCTTGCCTAACCCCATGTCATCTGCAATAAGCGAACCAAAACCAACGCGCGCATTTTTAACCAGCCACCAATATCCGCGCTCCTGATAGGGGCGCAAGGAAGCCGTCATGCTCGCGGGAGGTGGAATCATCTCGAGGTCAAGGAGCGATCTGATGAGAGCAATCGTCTCGTCTGATATTTCAATCGGCGCGGCGCCGTATGCTCCGCTCAACGCTGTTTTGAACAAATCGTGCGCAGACAGCCGTGGCTTTTTCTCCATTCCCTCCAGGATTCTCTGAACGTCTTTATCATCAACATACACATAACGATCCTTGAACATAATAATTCCACGGGCGCGGGCAACAAGCTTTCGAAACTCTGCGGCATCAATGCACTGGTCGGCAAGGGCAACACGCCAGTCAAAAGACAGCATATCCTCAAGCGAAAGATAACTTTTAATTGCGCGGGCAGCCGTTTTTTTCTTTGCAAGCGAGAGCGAAAGTTTCGGTATAATCAATTCTTGCAGAGCTTTCGGAAGAAGAATTTGAACACCAAGCATTTTGATAGAGGGAAGCGCGGTAAAAAGTACGTCCGCAAATTCCTTGGAATTAAAGGTAAGGACGCCCCCTTTTTTGGCAATGACGGTTTCAAGTGCCGGAAACTGTTCTGACAACATCATCAAATCGCGCATCATGTCGGCACGGATGCCGTGATGCTGTTCGCGCTCAAATACATCGCGCAACGGTATGGGCTTTTCGAGGTTCTTTTTTGTGTATTCCGCAAATACTTCAACGGTGAACGTCGTCCCCTCCGCTTCCACTTTCAGAAGCGGCACGCATTCCTTGTGCGCAATGAAAAATTTTGAAAGCCACCCGTTGATGGTTTGTGGCAGTTCGTGCGTTTCGAATGAATCTGCCTTCAACAGCGCTCCGGAAAAAAATATGTCGGTCATGTGGTCGCGCGCACCCTCGGATAATCCTCCTGTGGCTGTTTTTATAAACAAACGAAGAAAAAACGAGGTAAGGAGAAGTACCTGCTCGGACGGGACCGGAATAGTCGTACGATATTTTTTGCTATCGTTATTCGCGCTGCGGGCTGTGCTCCTTTTTGGCGCACGATTTCTGATCCCAACCAGTGCGGGGGGAATACCGGCGACGAGTTGATCGAACGCGCGCTTCACCTGCTCGTTCATAAGCGCGGGAATCCAACGAATCCGGTATTCATTTTCTCCGATATGCACAAGTTGAGGGATCGTGGCACCTTGTTCTGCGAGGCGCACAGCGAAGCGAAATACCACAAATAACGCAATGACCGAATCGCTGTGCCGTTCGAGCGTTGCGTATGAGATAGTTGAAAGATAATCAATGAGACGACTGTGATCTCTCGCCGCGTCTATTGTGTATTTCCCTTCACGCGTTGTAATAGTGAATAGCTCAATCTCTAGCGATCTGTCCAATGTAATGATAACGTTCGTATATTGCTCCGTATCCCGCGGAAACGGTTGATGCTCATCATGCGCGGAGGGAGACGGAATGCACTGCGGGGATAATTTTCGATACATCAATTTCAGCTGCGACTTAAAATCACCGCCCGGATAGAACAACGGGCGTTCTGAAACAAGCGAAAGAATATGCTCTTTGATATCGGGAATAAGAGAAAAATCGATTGTACAAATTTTTTTGATAGTGTCGGCGGTGTCTTCATTGTGTAGGTGCTTTGCCGGTTGTTCACACCTCCTAATAATGTCATTGACTGAAACGATATGAGTATGTATTGCCTGCTCTTTCGCCAAACCGTGCGTATCCAGAACGTTGAAAATTTGAAATTCATGCAACTCAAACACGAGAAAAGGATTCTTGTCAATCTCATTTGCAATCAAATAAATGACAGCCGCAATATGTTTGCAGGGAACGGCCCAGTCCGGATAGGAACACTGTGCCTTGACGTCTCTCCATCGGCGCGGAAAAAGCTGGATGTTGCTCTCTTGAAGTTCATGATATAGCGCAGTCGGAAGTTTTCTCGAAAGCAGGTATGAAAGAAACAGTGTATTGCGTGCAATCGTATCAAGAACGATCCGCTGTTCTTTTTTTGTGAACACCGGGAGCGTTATTGCAACACGATACGGCTGCCGTTGACTTCCTTGAACGGTGGCGCGTACGATTGCGCCCGCAATGGTGATAGAAGAAACCGATCCATTGCGTGCGTAGGACTTACCACGGGGAAGCCGATTTTCACAGTCAATGACGGTAAGGGCGTCGAGCCATTTTTCCCCCCACCAGGTATTGCCGAATTCAATTCTTGGCATGTTCTTTATTTTTTCGTCTTTGCTTTCTGTTTCTTTTTTTGCTCCTTGAACGCTCCGAGCAACTCATCCTTAGACAACGACCGCCCCTCTTCTTCTGCCTGTTTGGTCATTTTGCAAATATCGCAGTCATCAAAATAAAATGACTCGTCTTTTTTATCCATGCGCGTGTATTACTTTTATACCCTCATTGTTTCACGTCCATTGGATGAAGTCAAACTTCGCGCTATTCTAGACATGGCTATCCCCGATCGATCTCTTTCCAGTCCCAGTTGTCGGGTTCTCCCGGGTTGTAAAACTTCGCTGCCTCCTCAAGAACCCAGCTATTCTCATCTTCATCGAGACGAATGCGACGGGCATACTTCTTAAAATTTGGTAAAGAATCATCGGGGAGTGAATAATATCCATTCTTGGAAACTCTGTTTTTTAGATCGAGATACTCTTCGTGCTCGGGAATTGCGCGCGAACACTGGCGAAGAAGGACATACATAAAATTCATCTGTCCGACATCATGGGGCATCTGCAACCCAAGAATCATTGCTTTCCCCTCCTCAATTTGCTTTTGCATTGTTGCTTGACTTTGTAAATCAGTAGTGATAAACCCAATCGCGTTCTGGCATAGCTTTATGAGAAATGGATCTCGGTCTTCTTGCAAAAGCATATCGCAAAAAGGAGCGAATGCCCCGGGATGATCGATAAAAAACGCATCCAAGGTATCGGCACATTTCTCCGGTGAAAACAACTTTGAAAGAAGGCGAAGATTTCCGAGAGTTCTCGTGTCAATATCCGACAATTTAGCAGGGGGGGCGCACATCGCGAAATCCATCTTTTTCGTCATCGCCGGGATGCCGTTCGCGTGGTGATTCATCGTTTCTCTCGCGCGCTAACCATTCGAAATACGCAACGGGTTCTGCATCCACGATAAAAAACGGATATTTTCCAACCCTGTTTGCGGCTTGTGGAATGAGCTGTTCAAAAAGCTGGAAAAAATGCGAACGCGCCTCTATCGTCAGTTCAGTTGAAAAAAAAATGGTGAATATCGGCACGAGCGCAACTTGTACATCAACGAATGTTTCGGTAAATAAATCGGATTTGAACTCTTCTTGTTTTTCTCCGCCAAAACCTCTCAACTGAAGGAGCCACAGATCCCACTGCTCTCGGGTAATACCTGCATGCGAATTGAGTATTTCCAGGATGATCTCAACATCCGCTTGATTCGCCTTTTTATTATCCATTCCCCGCGCGCCACTTTTTTCCATACGACCAGTTGCTCGCTTTAGATATTGATAGAACTCCTTACTCTGAAGCAATTTCTCCGAAGGTGTTGTTTTCCAAAGAATATCACTCATATCCTTAAACCACCTTCGCCGTCTATGACGGCCTGACGTATATGAGGCAAGAGTTATAAAATCACTAATGTCTCCTATAAATACAAGCGGGCGTCGTTGAGGGCGAAACTCTCTCGGCATGGTCATAAATTCATCACGCGTATCATGCTTTGAAAGAATCGGACCAAGGCCTCTCCCAATAAAAATCGTTTCAATGTCGGGCGGAAGTTTACGTGTGTATTCAGTCACTGGTATTCCCTTTCTGTCTGCAACCTCTGCATACGACCTCAAACCTACTTCATACCGCTCAATCCCTCTGGGGAAAAGACGCGGGCTGTTCAAAAGACCTACAAACTCATTTGGCGTTGCGGTGCGCAATTCCTCCAGGAGCGCCTCTCTTCCCTCCACGGACACCTCTGCAAGGAACTTTCGCAACATGTACGCCTGTCGTCCGGCGCCAACCATCAGCGCGAGTGCCGGGGGAACGCGCCGCACTGCTTGCCCGGGAGTCCTGATATGCGATCTCAATAATTGCGCAAACTCATCATCACTGATGTTAATCAGTTTTGCCTGCTTACGATCAAGATGGATAGCATCATCCAAGAATTCCCGAAAATCCTCATGCCCCTCCACTCCGTCTTTTACTTTGAGATGCGCCGATCGATAAAATGCCGCTTGTAAAGCATTGCCGTAATGAGCGCTCTTGCGCGATTCATTGGGAGAAGCGGAAACGGTATGGCCGAGCATCTGGCACAGAAACGCGGGCTCCCTCTCTTTGAGTACGCGCAACGAATCAAGAAGCGCGATGAATATATCGGGGTCTCCGTATGCAAAATGAAGATCGCGCAAATATCCGGTAAACTTTTCATCTGACATGTCGGCGATTTGACTCATCTCCCCCCAGAGCCAAAATCCAATATATTCGGCAGCCGTTTTTACGCTCTCGTCGTGAGTGTGAGTTGATAAATCCCTGATCCCATTCAATACTTCCTGCGTCTGCCATGCGGCAAGCGCAGGAAGTGAGAGCGCAACACCGAATACCGCTTTATACGCTCCTTGCATTTCTCTCCAATACGGCTCGCGGTCTTCTGAAAACGGATCTTGAACATCTATTATCTTGGGCAGCTCTGCTCGCGCGGTATCAAAGCGCGGAAACGTATTACGAATGTCTGCAAAATGCCTCAAGACTCCAAAGAAAGAAAATATTCTTTGATCGTTGACCGTTCCGATTTGCATACGCGTAAAAAATTCCTCAATTGTCCGCGCATCGCCGCGTTCTGCCCGTTCCTCATCGGGAATGGCTTGTGTCAGCAATACATACTGTTCCCAGACCCGGTGGAGAAGTGGATTTAATTCGGCAACGATACGGCGAGTGATTTCACCAAGACCCCTTAATTGTTCTTCTGTATATCCGGCTCCCACTAATGCGGTCAGCATCTGTGCATACGGGTTCGGAGCCAATACCCGCTTTCGACCTTTCTTCGTCTCCATTTGGAGATACCGCATCAGCCGCTCTTTTATCTCCAGCATCAGATCATCCACAGCGCCGGCATCTGCGTGCGCCCCGAGAGGAATCGGAGGCAACGCGCGATCAATGCACCCGGCGGGATCAAGTGTTGCCGCGATCATCTCCTCAGGGGTATTGGGCATACGCGCTTCACTTTCCTCCTCTGCACGCTTCGCGGCAATGCTTTCCGGATCATCAAATTCGCTGTTGTCTTTTTTTATTTCGCTCATATTCTTTTCTTTGGCGTTGTAATATTCGGTTCGCTGCCATACTCAGGGACAACGGGACGGAACCGTTTTACGTGTGAAAATTTTTTAAGGCCCTGCTCTATGAACTGCGATACGATGGGGTCAGGCACAGATTTTGGGAACGGGGTCAGGCACAAATTCGCAAGCGAAATTGAGCCAGACCCCAGATCATCACCATAGACACCAACAACCGGAATGTTCAACGCCCACCCAAAAGTATTTGCCGTCACAATCGCGCTTCGCAGGAACGAAAACTGTCCGGGGCCGGAAAGCACGCAAATGCCCTTGAGATTTTTTGGTGCAAGACCAAAACGATTCAGCAGATTATCTATGCCGCGCAACACATCGGGGTGTCTCTTTCCGCGGTACACAAGGTGCAAAAAGGGGTCAGGCACAGATTTCTCTGGTGCAAAAACTGAGCCAAACCCCTTTTTGCCAACGATCATCAGGAAGGCACGTTCTCGCTCTACGGCATGAATAAAAAGATACATATCAGTGATGAAATTTATGACAAAGTACCGCGAGGGGAAAATGAATAACCGCCGTGACAATGCGACGAAAGCGTCGTGGCTGGGTGATGAGGCGATACAGCCACTCAAAGCCAACCGATCGCACCCACTGCGGCGCATACGGCACGACGCCGGCGAGATAGTCGAATGTTCCACCCACGCCAACAACAATTTTCACTCCTCGCAACGATTCCGCATTGCGTGCAATCCAAAGATCCTGCCCGGGCGCCCCAAAGGCAACCAGGAGCACGTCAGTATTTGATTCTGTAATCTTTTTACAAATATCATCGTCCCTTAATTCATCATTCATGATTCCTGATTCATCTTTTTTGATTCCCTCCTCCGCGCCGGCAACGCGGAGCGATGGATATTTTTTTTGCAAAGCGTCTGCCGCCTTTTCTGCAACACCGGCATCTGCGCCCAGGAGATACATACTCTTTCCTGTCCGCGCGCAGAGGTTGGCAAGCATAAGCGTAAAATCAACACCGGTAATGCGGAGCAGCCGATTGCGCCATCCGTACAGGACACCGGACGCAAGAACAAGTCCGACCCCGTCCGCAAGCGCACAATCGGCGTCATTCAAAACAGCGCGGAATGGGGCATTCTTCTGCGCCTCCATGATAAACTCGGGGTTGACCGTCACAACCTGATAGGGGCGAGCTCTCTGCACTCCTTGAAGTATCTGTAAACAGCGCTTGCTAAGATCTTCTGTACTGATCCGATTTATTCGCACCCCCCGTATTGAAATAGTCATACATGGTTGAACCTTCATGTGGAGTGTATCAAATATCGGAGAATGACTCAACATGTCCGTTCGTTTTGCATCATTATCCGCATACCCCCTTCGCGCGGGATAAAAAACGTGCTATACTGTCCCCATTGAAGAAAGGTCGCACGGGCGGGGGGAGTATTGACATTCACCTTAGTATTCCCTATCATAATTAGCACTCATAATGTTCGACTGCTAACAATCTATGGGCCCCCAAAACAATTTTACGACTCGCGCGCAAGAATCGCTCCAGCAAGCGCATCACCTGACGGCCGAACGCAACAATCAAGAGATTACCCCCCTCCACCTTCTCCTTGCGCTCATCCGCCAGAAGGAGGGCGTCGTATCCGGTCTTTTGCAAAAACTTGAAATTCCGATCGCGACACTGGAGCAAGAGCTTGAGGAAGAGCTGCGCTTCATCCCCTATGTCCAGAGCGGCGGATCCACGGCGCAAATCTATATCTCAAAAGAAATAGCGCAGGTGCTCACCCAGGCAGACAAAGAGGCGAAGAAAATCGGCGATGAATATATCAGCACCGAACATCTTTTTCTTGCCCTTATCCAAACGCCCTCGCCGGCGGAAAAAATCCTGAACATCTATCATGTCGACTATGAAAGCGTTCTGAAGATTCTTAAAGCGGTGCGAGGTTCGCATAAGGTGACGGATCCGGATCCGGAAAGCAAATATCAAGCATTGGCAAAATATGCCGTCAACATTACCGACCAGGCGCGGCATGAAAAACTTGATCCGGTCATCGGCCGCGATGAAGAGATTCGCCGCGTCGTGCAAGTGCTTTCGCGCAGAACAAAAAACAACCCCGTGCTCATAGGCGAGGCGGGCGTGGGAAAAACCGCGATCGTGGAAGGGCTTGCTCAGCGCATCGTCGCCGGCGATGTCCCCGAATCGCTCAAGGACAAAGAAATCCTCTCGCTCGATCTTGGATCGCTTGTTGCGGGAACGAAATTCCGCGGCGACTTTGAAGACCGACTGAAGGCGGTCATCAAAGAAATCTCCCAGGAGCAGGGCCGCATTATTCTCTTCGTCGATGAAATGCATACGATTGTCGGCGCGGGCGGCGCTGAAGGAGCGATAGACGCATCCAACATGCTCAAACCCGCTCTTGCCCGCGGCGATCTGCGCACGATAGGCGCGACAACGCTGAAAGAATACCAAAAGTATATCGAAAGGGATGCCGCCTTCGAACGTCGATTCCAGCCGGTATTCGTATGCGAGCCGACCGTCGATGACACTATCGCCATCCTGCGCGGCATTAAAGAAAAATATGAGATTCACCACGGCGTCCGCATTACCGATGCCGCCATTGTTTCAGCCGCGCACTTGTCTCACCGCTATATCTCCGACCGCTTCCTTCCGGACAAGGCGATTGACTGCATTGATGAGGCCACATCGGCAATCCGTCTTCAGATAGATAGCCAGCCCGTCGAACTTGACCGACTCAAACGAACCATTCTCAAGCTCGAGATTGAAAAACAGGCCCTGTCGAAAGAGGCGGACAAACATTCCAAAGCCCGACTCAAAGAGCTTGAAAAAGAGTTGGCGGAAAACAAAGAGGCGGCGCAAAAACTCGAAATCGACTGGAAAAACGAGAAGGAGCTCATTACCGAAATTCGAGAATTCCGCGCAAAAATTGAAAAATTGAAACAAGAAGCCGACATTGCGGAGCGCCGAGTCGATATTCAAAAAGTCGCTGAAATCCGCCATGGCACCATCCCTCAACTGGAAAAGGATCTCAAAAAAACAATGAGCCGACTGACAACGCTCCAGAAAAAACATCGGTTTTTGAAAGAAGAGGTGACGGAGGAAGATATCGCGGCCGTGGTCGCGCGCTGGACAGGCATTCCCGCAATGAAAATACTGCAAAGCGAAGGAGAGAAGCTGAAAAGCGCGGAAGGCATTTTGTCGCGCCGCGTCATCGGCCAGGAGGAAGCGATCAAGGCGGTGGCAAACGCGCTCCGCCGATCACGCGCCGGACTGTCTGAAGAGGAACAGCCCATCGGCTCATTTTTGTTCATCGGCCCGACAGGCGTGGGCAAAACAGAGCTCGCAAAATCTTTAGCGGAGTTCATGTTCAACGACGAAAACGCGCTCATCCGCGTTGACATGAGCGAATTTGGAGAAAAGCACTCTGTCTCGCGGCTCATCGGATCCCCTCCCGGGTATGTCGGATATGACGAAGGTGGACAGCTCACGGAAAAAATCAGACGAAAACCCTACAGCGTTGTCCTGTTTGATGAAATAGAAAAGGCCCATCCGGAAATTTTCAACATCTTGCTACAGGTCTTGGATGACGGTCACGTGACGGACGCAAAGGGAAGAAAAGTAAACTTCAAAAATACCATCATTATCATGACGTCGAACCTCGGCGGCGATCTCTTGCGGCAAGCACAAATAGGATTTACGGATGGCGGCCGCGAAACGGGCATCGTCGATGAAGGTGAAATGCGAAATAAAATCATGGATCTCCTACAAAAACATTTCAAGCCGGAATTTCTAAACCGCATTACCGAAATTATTGTCTTCCATCCCTTGACCGAAAAACAAATCAAAGAAATTGTCGGCATTCAGCTAGAAGCGGTACGCGAACGTCTGTCGAAACAGGATATTACGCTCGTGTTTACCGACGCGCTTGCCGCATTCCTGACAAAGCGCGGATACGACGCACTGTATGGCGCACGTCCGCTCAAGCGTGCCATACAAAATCATATCCTCAACGCGCTTGCCATGAGCGTTGTTGACGGCACGGTCAAGGAGGGCGATACGGTACAGATCGATGTTCGCCGCGGCGAGATTACGATAGTCAATACGAAGGAACTTGCGACAGCCGTAGTTGCCTGAATTTTGAATTACCAATGATGAATTTCGAATCAATGATCGAGTTATGAATTTTTTAACATTCAATCATTCAAAATTGATTCGCCATTCAAAATTAGTCATTCTTAATTTTTTATTGATTTTGCTCATTCTTTCGCCGTCCGCAACGTGGGGTATCTCGTTTAATCCGGAGGAAGTAATCTCAGACGCGGACTTCTTCCGGCCCTCGGACATGACGCGCGATGAGGTCCAAAAATTTCTGGAGCAAAAAAAATCCACGCTTGCCGCCTATACCGCTTTCGACTCGACCGGACGCAAGCGCAGCGCGTCGGATATTATCTGGAGCGCGGCAACCGCCAACGGGCTCAACCCGAAAGTAGTGCTCGTGCTTCTGCAAAAAGAGCAGAGCTTGATAGAAAATCCGAACCCCTCGCAATACAGCTACGACTGGGCAACCGGATATGCACGCTGCGACTCCTGCTCGCCGGACAGTCCGACAGTCGCGGCGTACAAAGGATTTGCACTGCAGGTGGAAAAAGCGGCGTGGCGCAGCAACTACTATATTACCAATGCGCGAGATTTTACCTACCGAAAGGGGGTAGAAAGCATTGTTGATGGCATCCGCATGATTCCGCGCAACGATGCAACTGCCGCGCTGTACAACTACACACCGCATTTCAGAGGTAATTTTTCTTTCTGGAAACTGTGGCAGAGGTATTTCGGAAAAATGTATCCGGATGGCATGGTGCTCAAAGAAGAGGGCGAACATGACATCTGGCTTATCCAACAGGGAAGGAAAAGAAAATTTGCGTCAATGGGCGTTTTCCTTTCGCGCTATCAGGAAAAAGACGTCGTCCAAGTGCGTCCCGGGGATCTTGCGACGTATGGCGAAGGGCCGCCGATTCGGTTCCCTCGATACTCCCTTCTCCAAGTGCCGACCGGAGGAGTATACCTCATCGTCGATGACGGGAAATATGCGATCCCCTCAAAAGAAATATTTAAAGCCATCGGGTTTAATCCTGACGAAATTATGCCTGCCGGCGCTGACGATGTTGCCGACCTTCCGACAATCGGACTTCTTTCATCCGATACCCACTCCCCGATAGGAGAACTCCTTCAAGATAAAAAGACGGGGGGCGTATTCTACGTCACGCTGGGAAATAAACATCCGATACTTGAAAGAGTCGTACTCCGGACAAACTTTCCGTATGAAAAACCGCGTCCGGTTGATTCTGCGCTGCTGGGTCAGTATGCGCTGGCAGACCCCGTCCTTTTTGCCGACGGCACGCTTGTCAAGACACCGCTGTTCCCAACCGTCTATATCATTTCAAACGGACAGCGCCGCCCCATTGCTTCTCAAGAAGCGTTTGAGACGCTCGGGTTCCAATGGTCGCATATTGTGGAAAGTAATGGCGATACGCTTTCCCGCCATGGGGAGGGAGAGCCCATCACTGTCGGCAGAGTAATCGACGAGGAGTTTCCCGCGACGCTTTCAAGCGCAACGCTCAAATAATATGCCCATTCTCTATTCCGCGCTCGTTCCCCACTCCCCGCTTCTTATACCCACCATAGGCAAAGACGCCCACGCGTTGTTGCGCGGCACATCGGATGCGCTGGATTCAGTAAAAAAAACCCTGGAAGAAAAACGTATTGAAACGGTTGTCCTGCTCACAACGTCAGACGAACATCGAAAGCACGGATCGCTCTTTCGTATTATGCTGCCGCAATCCTATGCGGCGGACTTTGCGGAATTCGGCGATCTTATTACGACATGGTCTGCTCCAAGCGATACCGTGCTGGGAACTGAAATAAAAAATGATCTTGCGCGAGCCCGCATAAAAACGAATTTTAAAAGCGATCCGAATCTTGACTATACCGCCGGCGTGCCGCTTGCCCTGCTTGTCAAATCGGGGACCATGAATGCCGTTGTCATACGTCCCGCAGAGACAGACAACCGCTCTCTTTTCAGAGCCGGCACTGTCATCCATGCCGCGCTCCAGCGGTCAGCCAAGCGCATTGCGTGCATTGCGTCTGGCGACCTTGCCCATTGCGGCGAAAAAAAAGCATCGCATGAGCATTACGCGAAGACCTGTCTTCCGTTTGACTATCTGTTCCTTGATGCCTTGAAAAAAAAGCATTCAGAATCGTTGCTCTCGTTCAATTATGCCGACTCGGAAAAGTTGGGGGCCTGCGCGCTTCCCGTCTCTCTTGTCCTGCGCGGCATTCTCGAGGGGATGGGCTGGCAACCGAACACACTTTCCTATGAGGCCCCATTCGGCGTCGGCTATACCGTCACGGAATTTGTAGTATAACAGCCATGCGAATCGCACATGTCATCCCCCTTATACGGCTTCCGCGCGCAATGGATGGTTTTGATTATGCTGTCCCCCAAGAATGTATTGAAACGATTCGCGCCGGCACTTTCGTTGCCATCCCTTTTCGCTCGAGTATCGTTGCCGGACTGGTGGTTGGCATGCTCGACGGAAACACAACCAAACTCAAGCAGATCATTCGCGCGCTTCCCCTCTTCTATGCTGACATGCGAGCGCAGTGGCAATTTTTCGAATGGTTCGCGCGCGAATACTCCGTATCACAGGCAACAGCGCTTAAAACGCTACTGCCCGCATTTCCAAAATCATTTCTTTCCGGGAAAATCGCCCGCCGACGCGCGGAGTCATCCGTCCCCCTTCATGAGTACGGCGACCTTCATCTCTCGGACTGCTCCGTAATCCATTCGGACACAGAAGCTCCGGTCACCATCATATCGCCGGAGACCCTTCAGGAAAAATGGTCTGCGTACGCATCGCTTATCAAGGAATCGCTATCGCGCAATAGCCGTATCGTCATCATATTCCCCACCATACATGACGCCGAGCTCTTTGTGCCCGTCGCTCGCAGCAATGCGGGCGACTGCCAAACACTCCTTTTTCATAGCGGTCTGAGCGAGGGAACGCTCTTTTATCGCTGGCTGGAACTTTTCTCGTCCGGCCCTGCGTGCATTATCGGAACGCGCATGGCACTCTGCGCACCCGTGCATGCTGTTGACACGATTATCATAGACCAGGCCGAAGGAGTCGAACATATTCAGCATGATATGAATCCGCGATTTGATTCCCGGCGCTGTGCTACGCGCATAGGACTCGCGGCCTGCGCCCGTGTTTTTCTCTGCAGTACCGCTCCCCGCATCGAAGACAGAGCGCTCTATCCGATTCAAGGCAGCGCGTCAAAACACTCAGTGCCTATTGCTTGCGTAAACCTCCACGACGAACTTCGAAAATCCTCAACGGATATATTCATCACAGAACCGCTGATACGGGCAATAGAACAATGCCATGCCGCCAAGCGCGGCGTGTTTCTCTTTTGCAATCGCACCGGCCGGGGAAGCATGGCGATATGCAATGAATGCGGGCATATCTATTCATGTCCCCACTGCGCAAAAGAACTTAAACCATTTTCCGTCCCGCCTCGGCTTAGCTGCGAGGACTGCAAATTCTCACAGCCGCTGAACGCACGCTGCCCCCGCTGTTCAAGCGTGCAAATAAAATATGCGGGGTTGGGCATTGAAAAAATCGCCCGGACACTCATGCGCTTTTTCCCAAGCACGCCGATCCGAGAACTGTCGGCGCATGAATCTCATGCACCGTTCGCCGCATCGATCCACCGAAAGGATGAACGGGATGCGCAAGCACTGACGCAATCAATTATTGTCGGCACATCATACGCCATTTCTGCGTGTTCGGAACTATTCTCCGACTGCGGCCTTGTCGGCGTTATCCACGCCGACCCGTTTCTTTCCGTGAGCGACGTTCGCCTTCTGGAACATCAGTGGCAGACGCTGGCGAAACTAAAATTTTTCGCACAATCCTTCAATGCGCGCATGCTTATTCAGGCATTTGATACGTCGAGTAATTTCATTCGCACATTCCTGAACAATGAGTACGCGTCATTTGCCGATGCGGAAAGCGAGCAGAGAAAAAGAGGCGGCTGGCCGCCGTACGCAAAGAGCATTCATCTACTCTATCGGCCGGGTGCGCGCGTACCGCCCGAAGAACGGCGCAAAAGCATCAACGACGTCATCGGATATTTCTCTTCACCGGCAAAGGATCCGCGGTGTTCGCTTTTTCTGCATCGGCCTTTGCGGAAAATGAAACAGCCGACGGTCTATGAAGCAGTCATCCGCATCGCGCGCGTCGACGGGCAGGATGACGTTCCGCCATCCCTGCGCGAATATCTTGCGCATCTGCCCAACGATTGGCTCGTTGACAGTGAGCCGCTTTTTTTCTAACATTGAAAGTGGTGAAAAATAGCTTCCCGGTCAGTTCCATGACAATTTTGTTCCAAAAATGATGATGAATGAGGAGGAATACTTGCTGTATTCCGACGAGTTCAGCGCATTTTTGGGACGAAATTGGCTGGAAATGAGCCGGAAGAAACTCACACGTGATATTTTTCACCACTCTCAACATTCTTACCATGTCACTTTCCATTGTCACAATTCATGATGCCGGCACGGTCTTGCGCAGACGCGCGGAGGAGGTATGCGATAGTGCAAGCCCGCGCGTGCAGAAGCTCATTGATGAGATGATACCCCTGATGTATGAAAAAAATGGCATCGGGCTGGCCGCGACACAGGTGAACGAGGGGCTGCGCATAGCGGTGCTCTGTCCGCGTCCGGCCAAATTTGATGAATCCAGAGCGGCGCAAGAAGCCATTGTGCTTATCAATCCGGTCATCACGCGCCACTCTTTGTTCAAGGAAGAAAGCGAAGAGGGCTGCATTTCGGTACCTGAACTGTTTGGCATTGTGAAGCGCTGGAAATCCGTGACGGTCTCCTATTATGACCGCGCGGGTGTAAAACAAACAATCAGGGGAAACGGGCTTTTCGGCTACTGTCTCCAGCATGAAATCGATCACCTCGATGGTCTGCTTTTTATTGACCGAACAAAAAAAATCTACCGCGTCCCAAAGCTCTAACCGGATTATATTGTTTTGCCGGTGTTCACGATAAGAATTTTCTTGCCCTTGGGAATCTTATTTTTCATCTGTAGCAAAAGCGCCAGACCTGCTATGCCGGACGGCTCGCTTCGGATGCCGTGCGACCGGGCAAACATCAGCGCGCGATCGAGAAACGTCTCTTGAATGGCATAGACATTGCTGAGCAGGCCCGTCTGCCCTGTCGAGCGGTAAAATTTTATCCATTGCTGCGAGCAGTGTGAATACGGAAGAAAAGGCGCGTAGAGCTTGACCGCTTTACTCATATGGCTTGTTGTTGTCGCTCCCAGGATCGATGTATTCCGCAGTATGTTTTTGCTTCCCCGAAATCGCGGATCGCGCCTTTTATAGCTCAGCTCCTGCTTTACAATATTCATAATATTCTCGTACAGCTGCCCCGTTCCAAACGGTACGAAAATATATTCAGCGTTCGAGTTAATAATCTCATAGCTCATCCAGTCGTAGAAACGAATCGTCGGATCGAAGGCCTCGTTTGAAGTGATATCAAAGCCATCCGAATTGCGCGTCAGGCGCAAAATGTCCTCCCAGTGGAGTATTCTCTTTCCCAAATGTGTAAAAAATAACCGGCAGCCCAATTCCTTTAACTTGTTCACCGTCAATAAGTCGGCTCCCGAATCCATCAACACCCGAATGCTGGGCAGGCCGTACTTTTTGAACATGGACTGTATTGCGAGAGCCGCCGATCCGGAGGAAAGAATCGAGAGTTCGGGAATTTTTTTCAGTCGCCCCTCTTTTTTTGATTGAAGAAAATCCCGATAGGTGACAACCATCTCCCACGCCATGCGATCCTTATGCGTACCTGTGGGATTCACGCTCTCATCCTTCAGCCATACTTGAGAAAACCCGGGTACGGCAATCCGACGGGTCGGTGTTGCGGGAAATTGAGGATTGTCCGGAGGAAACTCTGGTCGTCGGGGGTTGTTCTGGGATGCGACAACGATTGATTTGAGTATGCGCTCTTCTTTTTTTGACAATGGCATAAATGCGCGACGGCAAAGGATAATGGTGATAGTATACCAAATCATTAATAGCAGTGCGACCGCAGAAGAATATCGGTGGTACCCTCTTTTGTCATCCCGCCGAAGGGCGGGATCCAGTTAAAACATGTGTTCCTCGCTTGGGCTGGATTCCGGCCCCCGGCCTGCGCCGGGGCATGCTTCACCGCCGGAATGACATTCTTCTACACTCTAACAGTGTAAGCTAATCCGCCGTTCTCAATAGATCTATCGCCTCTAAAGAAAGAGCTTTTACGTTCCCGGGCGCGCCATCAAGCTGCTTTATCTCATCGGCCGTGAACCATTTCAGATGAGTGGTCTCTCCGTCTTGCGGACTCAATTCATCGGTATCAGATTTCGCATAATATATGAAATCAATATGCTGATGAAACTGATTGATATCTTCGAGCAAGATATGCATTGGGCGAGACAACTGTCGAGCGTCATCCATATCAATTTTTTTATCCGGATTATACAAGGTGACACTTAATCCTGACTCCTCCGCTATTTCACGCAATGCTGCCGTCTCCGGTAATTCGTCACGGTCGATATGACCGCCCACAGCCAGCCACACATGTAATTTTTTGTGCAAATGCAAGAGCACTTTCCGGTTATGCACGATATACGTTGTCGCGGTAAAATGCTTTGTTATTTCCATAGAGCTTACCCGTTATGCATTGCTTTACCAAAATCTCGCATAGTTTGTTCATTTGATTCATAGCGTACAGCTATCATACCTGCCTTTTGCGCGGCGTCACAATTTTCCTGTTTGTCGTCAACATAGAGAATCTGCTCGGGCTGGAGACCAATAATGTCTGCAATTGTCGTATATGTCTGCGTTTCATTCTTTTTAAGCCCGAGCAGAGCGCCGCTAAAAATTCTTTTGAATACACCAAGCTCATGATGAACGACGGGATCCTCTTGAATATATTCGGCGGTAAAAAGATAGATAGCAACGCGTCCGCTAATTGTCTTATACCATTCAAGCAAATCGCGATTCAGCCGAAAGTATTTCCAGAAATCAAACTGTTCCTGTGCTTTGAGCTCCCGATACAGCGCATTCAATCCCCCCGTATATTGATCGTTAACGGGAAGGAGCACCACTTTTGAAAAATCGCTCACGAGTGCTTTGATCATATAAATTATTTTCATGACTTACCGCCGAACTCGCTAACAAATCGTAGGATGAGTTTTTTGTTAGCCGTCGGACGCAACAGAAGGAAAAGGGGGTGAATTGTGCCTCGTCAATTGCCAATGTAAAACGTGGATTTACCTTTACCGGTTGCATT
>JACQWH010000072.1 GCA_016209345.1 Candidatus Uhrbacteria bacterium | reverse complement strand
TTTGTAATTTTGAATTTGGTATTTTCTAAGTGTATGGCCGTACGAATTTACAAACCAACAAGCCCGGGAAGACGAAAATCAAGCGTAGCGGATTTTCGCGGTTTGACGCGCAAAGAACCGGAAAAGTCCTTGATTGTGATGAAGAAAAAGAAAGGGGGAAGAAATAATCAGGGGAAGATTACAACACGCCATCGCGGCGGCGGTGCGCGTCGATACTACCGCATTATTGATTTCAAGCGCAAAAAATATGATATTCCCGCAACGGTGCTGGCGATTGAGTACGATCCGAATCGCAGCGCCCGCATTGCGCTTCTCCAGTATAAAGACGGAGAAAAGACCTATATCATCGCGCCACTTGAGCTTTCGGTCGGCGATACGATTATTTCCTCACAGTCGAAGAATGATATTCAGCCAGGAAATCGTTTGTGTTTGAAAGATATTCCCGTCGGTACGCTTATTCATGGTCTTGAAATTACGCCGGGACGTGGCGCGCAGATGGCGCGTGCTGCCGGCAATGCGGCCCAGCTCATGGCGCTGGATGAGGACAAGGCGCACGTCCGGCTTCCATCCGGCGAGGTGCGTCTTTTCCGCAGCGTTTGCATGGCGACGATAGGGCAAGTCGGGAATACCGACCATAAGCACGTTCGGCTGGGTAAGGCGGGTCGGCGGCGCCATCTGGGTTGGCGGCCAAGCGTTCGCGGGAAGGCGATGAATCCTGTCGATCATCCGCACGGCGGAGGAGAAGGCAACCAGCCGATCGGACTCAAGGGCCCCAAGACACCGCAGGGCAAGCCGGCACTGGGTCTGCGCACGCGCAAGAAGAAAAAGTATTCCAATCATCTTATTCTAAAACGACGCAATACATAATAACAAGGGGCGAGGAAAGAGGAGCGAGGATTAAAGGAATCCTCATCCCTCGATCCTCATCCCTCGATCCTCAACGCTATGTCACGAAGCATAAAAAAAGGTCCGTTTGTCGACGAACGACTGGTGAAAAAAATCGCGAACATGCGTGTCGGCGATAAAACGCCCATCAACACATGGTCTCGTTCCTGCGTCATCACTCCGGAAATGGTCGGCTTTACATTTGGCGTTCACAATGGTAAAGTGCACGTTCCCGTTGTCGTGGTAGAGCATATGGTCGGGCATAAGCTGGGCGAGTTTTCTCCCACGCGCAAGTTTGTTCGCCATGGCGGAAAGATTCAGAAAGAACAAGAGAAGACCCAGGCAGTGAAAGAATCAACGGCGACAAAAGCGGCCGTTGGAAAGAAATAATATCCTTGGCGCACTCCCTATGGCACATATCGCAGCACATGCACGAAATATCCGGCAATCCGCGCGAAAAGTACGGCTTGTTGTTGATGTCATTCGCGGAATGTCTGTACACGGGGCGCTTGCGCAGCTGTCGGTCATGACAAAGGCAGCGCGCGTTCCGGTGGAGAAAGTGCTTCGCTCAGCGCTGGCAAATGCCGAGAATAATTTTGGAAAAAACGCATCGGATCTTTTTATTCAAGAAGTTCAGGTCAACATGGGTACCGCTCTCAAACGATGGCGTCCGCGCGCATTCGGCAGGGCCGCTCCGATAAAAAAACACGCATGTTCCATTTCCGTTGTCTTGGGAGAAGCGCAAGGAGCGGCAGGCAAATCCGGGAATATTCGCAGGAAGGACGCGATTGTTGTCGAAACGCTTGAGCCCGTTTTATCCGTATCTGATGCCGGCGCTCCCGCGCATGACGTCTCCGCACCCGCGGTGCCTCACGAAGCGGGAGTGAATCGGCAGGCGCCTTTTGACAAGTCGCGTGCCGGGCGGCATGAGACGTCGCAAAAAATTCGAAAAGAGAAAAAGATAAGCATGCTCAAAAAGATTATCCAGCGTAAAACGGGATCCTCGTAAAACATATGGGACATAAGGTTAATCCAAAAATTTTCAGAACAGGAGTATTATATGGATGGGATTCCAAATGGTTTGCTTCCGGTAAGCAGTTTCGGGATAATCTCGCCAACGATATTTGTTTGCGAAAATATCTTGAGAAGCAGCTGAAAGGAGCGAGCGTCTCGAAGATTGAGATCGAGCGAACGACGCATGTCATTACCATCACCATTCATTCGGGGAAACCGGGCGTGATTATCGGTCGTCAGGGTGCCGGAATAGAAGAGCTGAAAAAGAAGATTCGAAAGGAGTTTTTCGGTTCTGAAAAAGTGACCGTGAATGTGAATGTTGTTGAGGTGGACAGGCCGACATTGGACGCACAGCTCGTAGCCCAGGGAATGATCGAGGAGCTCGAAAAACGCATGCCGTATCGCAGAGTAATGAAACAGGCAATCGATCGCGTGTCAAAAGGGGGAGCGCAGGGTGTAAAAGTACGCGTTTCGGGCCGTCTGAATGGCGCGGAAATAGCAAATGTCGAGACGTTGCATAATGGAAAAATTCCTCTGCATACGCTGCGCGCCCATATCGATTATGCGCGAGGGGCCGCGCGAACGCTTTCGGGAGCCGTCGGCGTGAAGGTGTGGATTTATAAAGGAATGAATTTTGGAGAAAAAGAAAAATAAGACAAGGGGTCAGGTTTCAGGGATCAGGGGTCAGTGATCAGGTGTCAGGGGTCAGTGATCAGGGATCAGTAATTACTAAAAGCTGAAACCTAGAACCTAGAACCTAGAACCTAGAACCTAGAACCTAGAACCTAGAACCTAGAACCTAAAACCTAAAAGCTGAAACCTAGAACCTAGAACCTAGAAGCCAGAAGCTAAAAGCTAGAACCTAAGCCCTAGAAGCTAGAACCTAAACAAAGTATGTTATTTCCAAAGAAAGTAAAACACAGAAAATGGCAAAGGGGCCGCGGTCGTACGCGGACGAGTCCGGCAACGAAGCGCGTTGCGGTATCGTTTGGCGACTATGGACTCAAGGCGTTGGAGGGTGCATGGGTGACATCGCGCCAGATTGAGGCGGCTCGCCGCGCGATTACCCGTTCTATCAAGCGCGGAGGCAAAGTATGGATTCGCGTCTTTCCGGATCGTCCCGTCACGTTTCATGGCAATGAAAATACGATGGGCGGCGGAAAGGGGGCTGTTGATCACTATGTCGTCGTTGTCCGTCCCGGAATGGTTCTTTTTGAAATGGGCGGCGTTGCCGAGGATATTGCCCGTGAAGCATTCCGTCTTGCAGGGCATAAGCTTTCCGTCAAAACACAGTTTTTAAAGGCGTAATATACCTATGAAGATACAAGAACTTCGAGACAAGACAGATCATGAGCTGGACACCCTTTTGGCCCAAGCGCGCCAAGCAGTACGAGATGATCGATTTAAAGTGGCGACAAAACAGCTGAAAAATGTTCGGGGTATCAGGGCGCAGAGACGCATGATTGCCAGGATACTAACACTGATGCATATAAAAAAGCAGTCATAATACTTATGGAAACACATACACGGCGAACATTTCATGGTACGGTGGTCAGCGACGCAATGGACAAAACGGTCATTGTGCGCGTTGACAGTACGCGCGTACATCCAAAGTATAAAAAACGCTATACGGTTTCGCGGAAGTTTCATGTTCACGACGAGAAGAATCAGTATCATCCCGGCCAGGGGGTTGTGTTTTGCGAAACCAGGCCGCTGAGCCGTCATAAGCGTTGGCGCGTCGTGGGTCCTTGGGAAAAGGCCGGCAAGAAATAATATCACGTTTTCGTTATGATCCAACATCGAACAATGCTCGTATCTGCAGACAATACCGGTGCTCGCCGCATTCAGTGCATTCGCGTACTTGGCGGATACCAAAAGCGCTATGCGCGTTTGGGGGATGTTGTCACGGTCTCCATAAAACAAGCATTGCCGCATACAAGCGTGAAGAAGGGCGATGTTGCTCATGGCGTCATCGTGCGGACACGGAAAGAGGAGCGGCGGAAAGACGGGACCTATGTGAGATTTGACGATAACGCGATTGTGTTGATAGATAAAAAGTCGAAAGAGCCAAAGGGCACGCGTATCTTCGGACCGGTTGCGCGCGAGCTCCGCGCAAAAGGGTTTGGAAAGATTATTTCATTGGCGCCGGAAGTACTCTAAGTATAAGTATCCATGTCATTGATTCGTATATTCGGAGAAATTCGTAATTCGTAGGAGTATGAAAATCAAGAAAAATGATACCGTAACAGTGCTGGCAGGAAAGGACAAAGGAAAGTCCGGAAAAGTCGTGCGCGCATATCCCGACTCGCAGAAAGTCATTGTTGAGGGGGCCAATCTCGTTGTCAAGCATGTCCGCGCGCGGAAATCCGGCGAGCGAGGACAGCGCGTGTATCTGCCGTCTCCGTTGCGACTCTCAAAGGTTCAGCTTGTCTGTCCCGCCTGCGGGAAAGCGACGCGCGCAGGGACGCGAGTGCTTGAGGGGGCACGACAAAAAAGAGAACGATTTTGTAAAAAATGTTCCGCAGCTATATAGTTATAGAGAGATATATGCATCCATTTGAAACACTCTACAAAACAAACGTTATCCCGGGGCTGAAAGAACGCTTCGGATATGCGAATCTCTATCAAACGCCAAAGATTGTGAAGGTAAGCATTAATGTCGGGCTGGGCCGCGCGTTGAAAGATCCAGCATATCTTGAAGTCGTCGCCGATTCGCTTGAAAAGATTACCGGGCAGAAACCCATAAAGACGCGCGCGAAAAAATCCATTGCGAGCTTTAAGATTCGCGAGGGGCAAGTTGTCGGAATGAAAGTGACGCTCAGGAAAAAGCGGATGATGGATTTTGTAGCGAAACTGCTCATGTTTGCCCTGCCGCGCGTACGTGATTTTCGCGGACTGGACAGCAAGGCGGTTGATGCGCGAGGAGGGCTGACAATCGGTTTTCGAGAAAATATCGCCTTTCCGGAAGTGAAATCGGATGAGATTGAAAAAGTGCATGGACTGGAAGTGACGATTACCACGAACGCGAAGAGCCGAGAGGAGGGCTTGGCATTATTCACCCTTTTTGGTTTCCCTTTTAAGAAATAACATAATCCCTCGATCCTCGACCCTAATCCCTAGATCCTATTATAGTATGGCCACCGTTGCTCAAGTTGTAAAATCACGACGATCACTTACCAAACCGAAGTTTTCAACTCGTATTGTTCGGCGCTGTTGGCGATGCGGTCGACGCCACGGCTACCTTCGAAAATTTGATTTGTGTCGTATCTGCGTTCGCGAACTCGCGAGCAAGGGCGCGATTCCCGGTATGCGCAAGAGCAGCTGGTAGGGGAGTAATCTTCTAGGTTATAGCTTCTAGCTTATAGGAATAAGTTAAAAGGTATAACCTAGAGTATAATCATAAATTACCTAAAAGCTAAAAGCTACAAGCTCGTAGATATGACCGATCCAATCGCAGACATGCTTTCACGAATTCGTAATGCCTCGCGCGTTCAAAAAGAACACGTGAGTATGCCCTCATCTCGTATCAAGAAAGAGATAGCTCATGTATTGAAGGACGAGGGATACATTCGCGATTTTCAGATTATCGATGGTAGTCCGCGTGCCGAGCTTGCCATTGACTTGCAGTATACGTCCGATCGCGTGCCGGCCATTAATGCGCTCAAGCGCATCAGCAAACCCGGGTGTCGAATGTATGTAAAGGCAGATACCATGCCGGTCATACTGCAGCATATGGGTATTGCCATTATTTCCACATCGAAAGGCGTCATGAGCAACAAGCAGGCAAAAAAAATGGGTTTGGGCGGGGAGATTCTCTGCACTATCAGTTAACCCATTATTTCTAACCCCTAACCCCTAATCCCTAGATCCTAGAATTATGTCACGTATCGGAAAACAACCCATCTCGATTCCATCAGGCGTACAGGTCTCTGTTTCGGGAGGCCATGTTTTGGTGAAGGGGCAAAAGGGACAACTTGAGATGGATTTGCATCCATCCGTATTCTGTGCCATCGACGGTGCTCAGGCGCTCGTCACAGTTAAGAATCCGGATGAAAAATCAGATCGCGCAGTATGGGGCCTTTCCCAGCGGCTGGTCGCAAATATGGTGCAGGGCGTGACAGTCGGATTTGAAAAAAAACTCGATGTGGTCGGTATCGGTTTCAAGGTCGCCGTATCGGGCACCGCGTTGACACTGCATCTTGGATTTTCACACCCGGTTATTTTCACCCTGCCGCCCGGCGTGACGGCTGCTGTTGAAAAAAATACCATCACCCTTTCGGGCATTGACAAACAGCTGATAGGGGAGACGGCCGCCCGCATTCGCGCATTGAAAAAACCGGAACCGTATAAGGGAAAGGGAATCAAGTATAGTGATGAAACGATTCGGCGAAAGTCCGGCAAGAGCGGAAAGGCAGGCGCGAAGAAATAATTGTACTAGTATGAAAAAGACAAAACAGGATTCAAAAATATTACGAAAAAAACGCGTGCGTGCCCGTATTTCCGGTACGGGGCTTTGTCCTCGCCTGTCTGTGGCTCGCGGCTTGAAATCGACCACGGTTCAGCTTATTGATGACGAGAAGGGCACGACACTGGCAAGCGCGTATGAACGCGAGCTTTCAGCGGCGGATAAGAAAAAAACAAAAACAGAGCGAGCAAGTGCATTGGGGGCATTGATTGCAAAAAAAGCCCATGAAGCGGGCGTATCCGCGGTTGTGTTTGACCGGGGAGGCAATGCGTATCATGGACGGGTGCGCGCTGTGGCCCAAGCCGCTCGCGAAGGCGGACTCCAATTTTAACGAGAAACGAATAACCATATGGCCGAAGGGAAAAGACCACGAAGAGATACGCGAACCGCTGAAGAAAAAGAGTTTGACCAGCGCATTATTGATATTGCCCGCGTGACACGCGTGATGGCCGGCGGAAAGCGCATGCGCTTCCGCGCGTGCGTTGTCATCGGCGACCATAAAGGACGCATGGGATACGGGTTGGGCAAGGGTGCCGACGTCACGCTGGCGGTGCAGAAGGGGGCAACGCGGGCGCGCCGCGACCTCGTGACGATTCCCATAGAACACGAAACGATTCCCCACGAGCTGCGCGTGAAGTATAAAGCGGCGCGACTGCTCATAAAACCCGCGCCAAAAGGAACCGGCGTAATGGCCGGCGGTGCCATACGCCTTGCGCTTGAGCTTTCCGGCATCGGCAATGTTGTCACGAAAGTATACGGATCGAAAAATAAAATTAACAACATCGGCGCGTTGTTTGTCGCGCTGCGTCGCCTGGGCCAGTCGGTGGCAAAGCGATCCGTTTTGAACGCGGGGAAAAGGCGCGCGCAGCCAAAGAATAAAGAAAAAGAAACTGAAACTGAATAGCATCACCATATGGAACTTCACACTCTTCGATCGTTTACAAGCGCACAGAAGTCACGCAAACGCGTCGGGCGCGGGTTGGGATCAAGCCACGGCACCTATTCGACGCGCGGTATGAAGGGACAGCGCGCGCGCAGCGGCGGGTCGAAAGGACTGAAAGCCCGCGGATTGAAAAGTTTTCTTTTGCGCGTTCCCAAGACCGGCGGATTCAAAAGCATCCATCCAAAGGCGCTGGTCGTCAATCTTGATATTCTTGAAACGTTTTACGCTTCCGGCGATACCGTCACGCGCGAGAATCTTTTTGAAAAAGGAATCATCCGCGAAAAGAAAGGGGCGCGCAGGGGGAAAAACACGCCCGCGCTCTCAACGCGAATAAAGATTTTAAGCGACGGTAAGCTCACGAAAAAACTTACAATCACCCACTGTGATGTATCGGAAAAAGCAAAAGCAAAGATTGAGGCAGCCGGCGGTACGGTCGAAGATCGCGTGAAAAAGTCAAAACAGATAAAACACAAGAAAAAGCTTCTAGCTTCTAGCGGTCAGCTTCCAGTGAAAGTCACTAGAACCTAGAACCTAGAACCTAGAACCTAGAACTGTATGTGGAAAAAACTTTTTTCAATCTGGAGTTTGCCCGACCTGCGAAACAAAATTCTTTTTGTTCTCGGCTTGCTTGTCATATTTCGCATGTGCGCGGCAATCCCGCTTCCCGGTATTGATCCGGCAAACCTGAAAAACTTTTTTCAGAACAATGAACTGTTCGGCCTGCTGAATATTTTTTCAGGCGGTGGGCTGGAACGATTTTCCATCGTCAGCATGGGTGTTGCCCCGTATATTACGTCATCCATTATTTTGCAACTCCTGGTCATGATTGTTCCCCGGCTTGAGACGCTTTCAAAAGAGGGAGAATACGGCCGCCAGAAGATAAACCAGTACACGCGGTATTTAACCGTCCCCCTTGCGGTGCTTCAGGCATACGGACTCATCGCCCTTCTTCGCCAGTCCCCGCGTCCTATTCTGGGAACGGTGGCGGTCTTGGATACGGTGTTGATGGTGCTGGTGCTTACCGCCGGTACGATATTTCTCATGTGGCTTGGCGAGCTTATTTCCGAAAAAAAAGTCGGCAACGGGATCTCACTGCTGATTTTTGCCGGTATTATTTCCGGTCTTCCCGCCGCGCTGCGATCGTTTGAGGTTCTTGATCCTTCGCAATTATTCAATCTTGTCGCGTTCGTTGCCATTGGCATTATTACCATTGTGTTTGTCATCGTAATGACTGAAGGGCAGCGCAATATCCCGGTCACCTATGCCAGGCGCACGCGCGGGATGAGCATGGGCAGTGTCGACACGCATTTGCCGATTCGCGTCAGCCAGGCGGGAGTCATTCCGATTATTTTTGCAATTTCTGTCATTCTGTTCCCCCCCACCATCGCGCAATTTTTTATCCAGGCAAAGACGCCGGCTATTGCGCAGGCAGCCCAGGCGGTTATCTCGTTTTTCAACGGATCGTTGGCGTATGGTATCATGTACTTTTTACTCGTCATCGCCTTCACCTATTTCTATACGTCGGTCATCTTCAAGCCCGATCAGATTTCGGAAAATCTTCAAAAACAAGGTGGGTTTATTCCCGGCATTCGTCCGGGGAAACCAACCTCTGATTTTCTTCAGGGCACGGTGAATAAGATTATCTTGCCCGGCGCAGTGTTTCTTGGGTTGATTGCCGTGTTGCCATTGGTTGTCCAGGAAGCGACGGGCATCACCTCTCTTGCCATCGGCGGCACCAGTTTGTTGATTGTCGTCAGTGTGGCGATCGAGACATTCAAGCAAATAGAAGCGCAGATGACCGCGCGCGATTACGAAGAATTTCTTTGATACTCTACGAAGCGAATGTACGAATACCAGGAATCCTTGCGCGAACAGGGATTTTTTTGTATTCTGATTGTGCACTCCTTTATTTATGATTTCAATAAAAACACCGGAGGAAATTGAGCTGATGCGCCAAGGGGGGGCGATTCTTTCCGGCGCGCTTCGCGCGTGTTCGGACATGGTGCGACCGGGGATTTCACTTCGCGAACTTGATGCTTGTGCGCGAGAATATATTGTTGGGCATGGCGGGGAGCCGGCGTTTTTCGGCTATGGACAGCGCAAAGGACAGCCGGGATTTCCCGCGACGCTGTGCGCGTCGGTCAACGATGAAGTTGTTCACGGTGTTGGATGCCGCGACGCTACAGTGAAGGGGGGGGATGTTCTCGGGCTTGATTTGGGGGTAAAATATAGAGGGTTCTATACCGACATGGCAGTGTCCGTTGGCGTGGGGACGGTAAGCAGTCAGGATCAGCGGCTTATTGCCGTCACGCGCGAAGCGCTCGAGCGCGCGCTTGCAAAAGTTGCACCGGGCGTGAAAACGTCGATCCTGTCAAAAACGATCCAGCAGTGGTGCGAAGGAAACGGGTTTGGCGTGATTCGCGATCTGTCGGGTCATGGTATCGGGCGAGCGCTTCACGAAGAGCCGTCAATTTTTTGTTTTTACGATTCGCGCCATCCCGACATTGTCCTGGAAGAGGGCATGGTAATCTGCATCGAACCAATGGTCGTAGCCGGGGATTGGCGCGTGACGACCGACGATGATTGCTGGACCATTCGGACAAAAGACGGAAGCCGCGCCGCGCATTTTGAACATACTATTGCCGTAGTGAAAGATGGGTATGAAGTATTAACAGAACGGAAAGGATAATTATGCACTATCTTGGTATCGATTACGGAGATCGATGGATTGGGCTCGCGCTCGGGGACGACGAAACGAATATCGCGTCGCCTTTTTTGACATTTGAAAATACCGGAGACGCGGCACTGATAGAGTTGGAAACCATTGTCATGTCCGAAGGAATCGATGTCATTGTTGTCGGTGTTCCTTATAACCCCGGCCAGTCAGACGAACAGCAGGAAAAGACGCGGGCGTTTATTCGGGAATTGGGATATCGCGTGTTGTGTCCCGTGAAAGAATTCGATGAGCGGTTTACTTCGAAGGAAGCGCGGACGCATATGCGCCAAGGCGGGGGAGACGAGCACGCGATTGCCGCCATGCTCATCCTCCAATCTTATTTAGAGACCTCTGCAAAAGGGCTTCCCGGTCATTTTTGAGTCGGTTTTGTTCCAAAAAAGATGATGGATGAGGAGGAATACTTGCTGTATTCCGACGAGTTCAGCGCTTTTTTGGGGCGAGACCGGACAAAAACGAGCCGGAAGAAATTAACACATGGACTTTTGCAGAGGTCTCTATAGATAGTTCGATGTCTTTTCCGCAAGCTACAAGTTAATTCCCATAAGTTAACTTGGTAATGAAATGAGCGCATCTTTATTCTCCTAATATCGTCTAGGAGTTGTCATCCCGGCGTAGGCCGGGATCCAGTCTATAACTATGTTATTTCCTTATAAGGATTTATTTTTAGTCTGGATTCCCGCCT
>JACQWH010000076.1 GCA_016209345.1 Candidatus Uhrbacteria bacterium | reverse complement strand
TTGTAGCGCTTCGTTTTTCAGATCAAAACTCAGTAAATCATGATTTCAAAGGTCGAACACTAAAACAAACCAATGTGACATTTTAACTTCCCTGGGAATGTGACATTTCTACTTCCCGTTGACACATATGCGGATAATGCTTTACAAAAAAAGAAGCGCATGCTAGGGTGCTTTTGCTAATCCATAAGGAGAAAGGAAACAAATCTATGATGGACGATCTCCAGAATGGACCAGCTTCAGACGAGCAAACTGGTGGCGCACCGGCACCGGCACCCGCGCCAACACCGGCACCGGCTCCTGAGGCAGCTCCTACACCAGAAGCTAGCGATGAACAGGCAGCTGCCTAAATCATCGTTCACAAAAAATCCCCCAATGATAAAATCGGGGGTTTTTTTATTGCGATCGAGAATTCGAAAAAAAGACGCAAAGAAATAGTGCAAACATCAACAATACGATTGTCGCTCCTGAAGGCAGGTCTGCATAAAAGGAAATAGCAATTCCGGCAACCACGGAGAAAAGCGAGAAGCACTCCGCCCACACAAGCGTTTTGACAAAACTTTTTTTAAGCTGAATGGCGGTGACGACCGGCAGTACGAGCAATGCGGAAACAAGCAAAATGCCGATAACGGGGATAGAAAGCGCGATGACGATTGCGGCAAGGACGATAAGGAGCATGTTCAGTGCGCGCGTCGGGATGCCGCTTGCACGCGCCGCTTCCTCGTCAAACGAAAGATATACGAGTTCTTTGAATAAAAGAATAATCACGCACGCAACCGGAACGCAGATTGCGGCAATGAGGAAGACATCCTGTTGGCGAACCGTGACGATGCTGCCAAAAAGATACGAAAAAAGGTCAGCATTCAAACCGTTTGACAATCCGATAAGGAGAACGGCAAGCGCCAGGCCCCCCGAGAGAAACAGCGAGAGCGCGCTTTCCCCGTAAATTTTTTTACTTTCCCGAAGTCGTTCAATCGCCAGCGATGAGAGTGTCGAGGCGCCAAGCGCGGTAAGGAGGGGATCAATTTTAAGAAGGAGTCCGACCGCAATGCCCGCCAGCGAAATATGGGCAAGCGTGTCAGCAATCAAAGAGTAGCGCCGCAGGACAAGAAATATGCCAATGAGCGGAGCAGTAGATCCGATAATAAGCCCTGCCGCCAGCCCTCGAACAATAAAATCGTATTGAAAAATATCAACCATTGCGCTTAGTGGGTATGAAAAATAAAACGAGCATTTTTTCCGTACAGGCGAGTAAGCGCGTCGCCCGAAAGGAATTCTTTCGGAGCGCCGTGGTATACAAGCGCTTGGTTGATGCACGCCAGTTCTGTCACTTCGTGCGCGACGACGTCGATATCATGCGATACAAGAATGAGGGTCAATCCCAAATTATGGTTCAGTGTTTTGAGGAGGGCATAAAATTGTTCTTGCGCCGTGACGTCGATGCCCACTGTCGGTTCGTCAAGAATAATAATGTTGGGACGTGCTGCCAATGCGCGCGCGATAAACACCCGCTGCTGCTGTCCGAGAGAAAGATCGCCTATGCGCCGATCGCCCATATTTTCCATCCCAACACGCCTGAGAGCTTCCTTTACGTGTTCGCGGTCACTGTGGTCTAGCCGGCAAAACAGTCCCTTGACACCATAGCGGCCCATCGCGACAATTTCAAAAACAGTCGCAGGGAAAAGCAGATCGATATGCGTTGCTTTCTGCGGTACATATCCTATGGATGGCCAGTTCCGAAAATTGCGCAGCGGCTTGCCGAACAGCAGAACATCTCCCCCTGTCGGTTGAATAAGTCCGAGGATAATTTTCAGGACGGTCGTTTTTCCGCCACCGTTGGGGCCGATCACACCAAGGTAGTCGCCTTCGTGGACATTAAACGTCACATTTTTCAGAACCGGCATATCGCCGTACTGAAACGAGACATTGCGAACCTCTATGATGCTTTTCGTATGATCTATCGGCATTGGAGGGCTTCGGTTAGAGCGCTAAGATTGGCATCCATTTCTGTGAGATAATTTTTTCCCTGAATGATTTCTTCGATCGTGAGGCCTTCAAGGGGATTGAGGATGCGAGTTTTTGCGCCAACTTCCCGTGAGAGGATTTCGGCAACTCTCGGGCTGACCAGTGTTTCGAAGAAAATGATGCGAATACCGTTTTCCTTTGCCGCATCAGCGAGCGCGGCAAGTTTTTTTGGCGTGGGCTCTGCGTCGGGCGAGAGGCCCACTATCGCCATTTGGTTAAAACCATATTCTGCCGCCACGTATCCAAAAGAGGCGTGCGAAGTAATAATATCATTTTTTTCGCAGGAACCAAGCCGTTCCCTATAGCGCGCATCGAGTGCCGCGAGATCTTCTTGCAGTATCAGCGTATTCTTTTCATATAGCGGCGCGCCCGCAGGGTCGATCCTTTTCAGCTCGTCGGCTATGGCCATCACCTCTTGTTGGGCCAATCGGGGGCTGAGCCATATATGAGGGTCGAGTCGTTCGATTTCATTTTCGGAGATGGTTCTTTTGTCCGCAAGTCCGTGTCCGACGGTGAGAATAGAGACGGGAGAGTCGTGGAGAGCGTCACGGATTGAGTCGCTCCACGGTTCAAGGCCGGCCCCGTTGAGGATAAGGAGATCGCTCTTTGCGATGCGCACCATATCCTGCGGCGTCAGCTCGTAGTCATGGGGTTCTGATCCGGCTGGCGTAATGGTCGTTACCTGCGCGCGGTCCTTCGCGACGCGAGATGCAAAGAAAAAGAGGGGATAGAATGATGCGGAAATGGAGATTTTCCGCGTCGTCCCCTGCTGCGCAAAAATGGGCGGCAGTGTCTGGATACGCATATACACAAGAAACCCAAGCGTAAAGAAGGCAAGAAGCGCAATACTGACAGGACGAGATATGCCGCGCATAACGGTTGTGATAGAATGATACGAGAATTGAGAGTGTAGAGAAATAGATTCCAGGTCATTTCTGAGTCAATTTTGTTCCAAAAAAGATGATGAATGCGAAAGAATACTTGCTGTATTCTGACAAGTTCAGCGCTTTTTTGGGGCGAAATTGAACAGAAATGAGCCGGAAGAAAGTTCCACCTGCTATTTCTCTACGCTCTCAAATTATACCGCGGATTGTTTTCCCCGTCAATATAACTGCAAATAATTTGCAATTAGTTATCATGGGCTCTGCACTCAAAAAATTTTGTATTATCCTGGCAATCGGGACGGTACTGGGAGTCGCGTATGGCGCGCGTGCGCATAAGGATCCATCCGGTCCGGAGACATTGCGTTCGATTGCCAATGTGGAACAGTTCGCGCTGCAGCCGCGCAGCAAGCTGGTCGGGTGTACGGTCCGCGGGGCATACCCCGATCCCGAATGTACCCCCGGCGCGATATTTGCATACGCGACAAAAGAGGAAATATGCGTGCCCGGATACAGCCGATCGGTGCGCGACGTTTCATCGGCAAAGAAGGAATCAATCTATGGCGCATACGGCATCACGTCGCGCTCGCCGGGCCAGTATAAGATAGACCATCTCATCAGCTTGCAACTTGGCGGATCGAATGATGCGGCCAATCTTTTCCCCAAAGCAGCCGAACCGCGGCCGGGATTTCACGAAAAGGACGAAATAGAGAACTATCTTCACGCGCAAATGTGCGAGGGGAATATTACGCTCAAAGAAGCGCAGGTCCTCATAAGCAGGCACTGGCTCGAGGTGTATAATCTTTTGCATTAATCCATTGTCTGTGTCGTGCGAACGTGATATCGTGGCTGTGTATGCATATCAAAAATACAAGAACATTGATAAAAGGCAGCGAATTGCGCAAACATGTACTGCTCATTCTTGAGTCGGGATTGCAGGCGATCGATCCGAAGGCGGCCGTGCAAGAAAAGATGATGATTCGGAACAACGCTGTATTTTGCGGGAATGCGCGGATAGATCTTCGGAAGTTTAGGCGTATTTTCTTTGTCGGTATCGGGAAGGCGGCACTTTCTACGGCGCAGGGAGTCGAGGCGGTGTTTGGCGACCGTATCACGGACGGGATAGCCCTGGATATTCGTACCGGACCATTGAAATACATGCGCAGTATTGCGGGAACGCATCCTTTTCCGTCTAAAAAAAATATTCGCGCGACAGAAGAAATAAAAACAATGGTGTCGGAACTGAAAAAGGACGACCTTGTAATAGCCGCGATAACCGGCGGAGGATCGGCGCTCCTGTGCTCTGCTCCGGAAATGACATGCGAGGAAGAGGTCGCTGTTGTGCGGCGGTGCTTTGCCGCAGGCGCGACAATCGAAGAGCTGAACACGCTTCGGAAGCATATTTCCGATATTCGGGGCGGGGGATTGGCTCGGTTGGCGTATCCCGCGACAATTTTGTCGCTCATTATTTCTGATACTCCCGGCTGTTCGATGGATATGGTTGCATCCGGTCCGACGCTCTACGATCCGACGACCGTGAAGGACGCTCAAAACATTCAGAAGAAATACACGCTTCCGAAATTCTCGCTTTTTGAAACTCCGAAAGAAAAGAAATATTTTTCTCACGTGGTCAATACGTTGCTTTTGTGCAATATGGATGCGTTGAATGCCATGCACCATCAGGCGCTTTCTCTTGGCTATAAGGCGAAAGTGCTCGGGAGCGCGTTGTCCGGCGAGGCGCGCACGGTTGTTCATCGATACGCGCAAGATATTCATCCATGCGAAGTGCTTATCGGCGGCGGTGAGACAACGGTCACGCTTCGCGGAAAGGGTATCGGCGCTCGAAATCAGGAAGTCGTGCTGGGCGCGCTGCCGTTTCTTGGTAAGGGGATGGTCGTGGCGTCGATTAATTCTGACGGTCTTGATAATACCGATGCCGCCGGAGCAATCGCCGATCATGAGACGCGTATCCGCGCGAAAAAAATCGCATGTGCTCCGCGTGAGTATCTGGCGCGGAATGATTCATATTATTTTTTTGAAAAACTTGATGACTTGATTCGAACCGGACCCACCGGAACAAACGTTTCGGATTTGTTTGTTTTGTTGAGGGAATGACACAGGCGACCGACGAACAACTTGTTGCGCGCCATGCCTGTCCGATCTATCAAGCGAGTATATACTCGATGCCAGCCATGCGGAGGGCAGTACGCAAAGTACGTTTGTAAAAGCATGGAGCATTTACACGTTAGATGTTTTATGATAGTTATTCAGGGAACACTATGAATGAAATACGAACATCCTTTTTCTCACGACACAAGACCGGCATTATAGTTCTCATTCTCATTCTCATTGGTATCGGGGGAGGGGGATACTTCGCATACCGCCAATCAATGAAGCCAAAAAGCGAAACGCGTTCCATTCTCGGCACGGTCGAGAAGGGTACGCTGACGACAACCGTTTCGGGAAGCGGACAAATTTCGCTATCAAATCAAATAGACGTGAAGCCAAAAGTATCCGGAGATATTATTGTGCTCAACGGTAAAAGCGGCGACGAAATAAAAGAAGGAACGGTTATCGCAAACATTGATTCGCGCGAAGCGAGCAAGGCAGTGCGCGATGCCCGGGACAATCTTGAGTCGTCCCTGCTTTCATTGCAGAAATTAATGGCTCCTGCCGATCGCCTGGCGCTTTTGCAGGCACAACATTCGCTTGATGCGGCAAAAGAAGCGCAAGCCCAAGCAGACAAAGATCTTGAAACGGCTCGATTGAATCTCGATAAACTTAAAAGTCCGCCCGATCCGCTTTCCGTCATACAGGCAAAAAATGGTGTGGCGTCTGCAAAAGAAGCGCGGAATAAGGCAGACGAAAATCTTGCGAAGGCCTACGATGACGGATTTGGTGTGGTTGTTTCCGCGTTTTTAGACATGCCGGGCCTTCTTTCGAATATGGATGATATGTTTTTTCAGAGCGGTATTGAGAAAAATCAGCTCACTATCGACTGGTTCGCAAATCAGGTAAGCAAGTGGGATTATGCCAAGACCACCACGTATCAGCAACATCTTACCCGGTCATACGACACTGCTCGAGCGCAGTACGATACGGCGCTTGCGCTCTATAAAACAGCAACGCGCGCGTCTGATTATGCGACCCTGGACAAACTTATCGCGCAAACCGCGACCGCAGTAGCGGATCTGGACACGTCGATAAAGTCCGGAAAAAACTTCCTTGATTATGTTAAAGATCAGATACTGCTGCACGGCACTACCGTTCCGTCTATTCTAACAACGGACAGAAACGCGCTCGATATATATATTGGAAAAAGCAACACGGCAGTTGCGAACATGGCAAACGCAAAACGGTCTATCAATGATGCGGTCGGCGCTGTTCCCGGGGCGGACAGGACAATGACCGAGAGGGCAGAAGCGCTATCCAAGCTCATGAATGGCCCCGATTCCCTCGACGTTCGCAGCTCGGAATTGACGGTGCAGCAAAAAGAGCAAGCGATTATTGATGCCCGACGAAGCGTTGAAGAAAAAACAGCATCATTGGATAAGTTGAAGCAAGGCCCCGATCCGCTTGATGTTCAATCCCAAGAGCTGGCGATTTTGCAGAAGAAAAACGCGCTTAGCGATGCAAGAGAAAAACTTCTCGACTATACGCTCGTCGCTCCTTTTGACGGCATTGTTGCAAAATCGGATGTACAGAAAGGAGATGCCGTCTCACCCGGCACGGTAATCGCGACCCTTATCACAAAACAACGGATAGCCGAGATTACGCTGAACGAGGTGGATGTCTCAAAAGTCGCTGTGAGGCAAAAGGCCGTACTGACATTGGACGCACTGCCCGATGTAAGCATTACTGGTGAGGTTGCCGAAATTGATACGATTGGAACTGAGTCGCAGGGAGTTGTTTCCTATATCGTTACCATTATATTCGACACGCAAGAGAGTCGCGTGAAGCCCGGCATGAGCGTTTCGGCAAACATCATTACAGCGGTTCATCAAGATGTTCTTTTTGTTCCTAATACGGCGATAAAATCCCGGAGTACCGCGCAGTATGTCGAAGCGCCGGCAGAAAATGATCCTCAGGCACGTATTGTTTCGGGTGGCGCTATTCTTTCATTGCCAACGCGACGCGTACAAGTTGAAATCGGCATATCGAACGATGAAAGCACGGAAGTTGTATCCGGGTTGAAGGAGGGGGATTTGATAGTCGTAAATAGTTTGAACGTACAAGCGGCCGGTACATCATCTCAAGCTCCCTCATCATCGGCAATTCGCATTCCCGGACTTCCCGGCGGGGGCGGCGGAGGATTTGGCGGAAGGAATGGCGGTGGCGCGGGAGGACGATAAGATATGATCGAGTGTTCAGAGATCAAGAAATCTTATATCGTTGGAGGGGCCGAAATGCAGGTACTGCATGGCGTGACATTTACTATTCGTACGGGCGAGTTTGTTGCAATTATGGGGCCGTCAGGTTCGGGTAAATCAACGCTCATGAACATTATTGGATGCCTTGATTCGCCCAGTGGCGGCTCATATGCGCTTGACGGGCAGGATGTTTCCCTGCTTTGTGACGATGAGCTGGCTGATATTCGAAACAGTAACATAGGATTCGTTTTTCAGTCGTTTAATCTTTTGCGACGGGCCGATGTTCTCCGCAACGTAGCCCTTCCGTTGGTCTATGCCGGGATGGAAAGACACGAACGTGAGAAGCGAGCAAAAGACGCCCTGGGATCCGCGGCGTTTCCCGAAGAATTTTGGCATCACCTTCCCAATCAGCTGTCAGGCGGCATGATGCAGAGAGTCGCGATAGCTCGTGCGCTTGTCAATAATCCCTTGCTTATTCTTGCCGATGAACCGACGGGTAATTTGGACACAAAAACGGGAGAGGCGGTTCTCGATACGTTCCAACGACTGAACATGAAGGAGGGGCGAACGATCGTGCTTATTACGCACGAGCGCTATGTCGCGGAACATGCGCAGCGTATTATTCATATTCGAGACGGCGCTATTGTTGAAGATAGTTCGGTAAAAAATAGACGCATAGCAGATAATCACCATGACGAGACCAAGTGATATTTTTGAAGAAACAGCCATTGCGCTTCTTGCGAACAAGGCCCGATCGGGATTGACCATCCTTGGTATTGTTATCGGTATCGCGTCGGTTATTGCGATGGTCTCAATCGGTCGGGGCGCGCAAGGAACAATCCAGTCGAGCATTGAGGGGCTGGGTTCAAACCTTCTTACTATTGCTCCCGGTGTGTTGCAGCCGGGGAGAGGATTTGTTTCATCGGGCAGAGGAGGGGCGCAGACGCTAAAAAAAACCGATGCGGATGCGCTTGCAAACATTTTCGGAGTACGGTACGTATCTCCGGAAATACAGCGGCGATTCCAGGTGACATCGCAAGCTGGAAATAATACGAACGTCACCGTTATCGGTGGTCGGGAAGAGTATGCCGCCGTACATGCCATGGAGATTGAAAATGGAATTTTTGTCACTTCGGCAAACGACAGAAGCATGTCGCGCGTCGCCGTGCTGGGGCCGACAACCGCGCAAGATCTTTTTGGTCAAGACGGGGATCCTTTGGGAAAAACAATTCGTA
The DNA here is from genome assembly GCA_016209345.1 of Candidatus Uhrbacteria bacterium. Classification (GTDB taxonomy): domain Bacteria; phylum Patescibacteriota; class Patescibacteriia; order JACQRZ01; family JACQRZ01; genus JACQWH01. Next base: position 3,263 of record JACQWH010000076.1, on the reverse strand, counting down.
TCAATAAGATAAATTTTAAGGTGATTGGCGTGTTGAAACCAAAAGGGGGGACAGGTTTTTTCAATCCGGATGACACGGTAATCATACCGTTATCGACGATGGAGAAAATTATAGCAGGGTCGGATTATTTATCGACAATCGCAATCAGCGTGACGGCAAAAGATCAGATGGCGCCAGTGAAAGAGGAGGCATCCGCGCTCCTTATTGAACGGCATCATGTTTCTGAGCCGGATTTTTCAATCGTTTCCCAGGAAGATATTTTGGGAGCGCTTTCGCAAGTGACGACAACATTTACGCTCTTTTTGGCATCCATTGCCGGTATTTCCCTGATCGTCGGCGGCATAGGCATTATGAATATGATGCTGACGGCCGTCACAGAGCGGACGCGCGAGATCGGACTTCGCAAGGCAATCGGCGCGCGGAGAAGAGATATCAGCTTGCAGTTTCTTGCCGAGGCAATCATGCTGACATTTGTCGGCGGGGTCATCGGCATTACGTTGGGATGGATGGTTGCTGTTGGCATCTCACGGATTACGGGTATCGCGACAATTGTTTCATTGCAATCCATTGTGCTTGCGTGCAGCGTATCTGCCGTCATCGGCATTGTCTTTGGATATTATCCGGCACAGCGCGCGGCGGGGCTGAATCCGATAGATGCATTACGCTACGAATAACTAATTAGTATAAATATGGATATGAAAAAAATTGTTCTCAGTGTGCTTGCGGCCGCAGTCATTGCGGGCGGCGGTTCATTTTGGGGCGGCATGCAGTATGCCGAAAGTAAAAGCATAAGAGCGCGGACAGGATCGAGCATGCAGGACTTCCGCGCTCTTTCATCGGAAGAACGCGCACAGCGCGGTTCGCAATTTGCGGGACAGAATGGTCCGGCTGGGCGTGGCGGACGGCAAGGAGGCGGGGGAGGACCTATTACGGGCGATATACTCTCAAGGGATGAAGCAAGCATCACGGTAAAACTTCCTGATGGCGGATCGAAGATTGTATTTTTTTCCGACACAACTGAAATCGGGGAATTTGTTGCCGGCACAAAAGACGATCTCGAAACGGGAAGGACCATAGGTATTACGGGTAAGGCAAATACCGACGGAAGCGTGACCGCTCAATCGATTCAAGTACGTCCGTCGCGGTCAAACAAGCCCATGAACGCGGATAAAACAAAATAATAGGGACCCATTGTCCATTATCGCGCATCTTATTGAGACGCGGGTGCATCTTGCGGGCTTGCTTTTTCTTTTTGTATCCGCTAGTATGGTGGGATTATGGCGCACCACGTCGTTCTTCGTTTTGAAGATGTCACCTATGAATACAGCGAGACCAAACGCGTCCTGGATGAGGCGAGTTTTTCCGTGCGCGACAGTTCAAAAATAGCGTTGATGGGGCAAAATGGCGCGGGAAAGACGACGCTGTTTCGTATGATCATGGGCGAGCTCAAAGCAAAGTCGGGAAATATTTTTTTCGCGCCGAAAGACGCAACCGTTGGCATCGCAAAACAGGTTGTCGCGCCCGAATATATGAACACGACGGTGCGTGATTGGTTTGCCGGTACGTTTCACGAGGTGCCGTATAATTTGGATAAGCGCATTGCCGATGTGCTTGACGCGGTAAACCTTCAAACCGATATCGGGAAAAAACTTCGTGAACATTCAGGCGGGCAGCAGGCGCGGTTGCTCTTGGCGTATTCCCTTATTCAAAATCCTGACATTCTCCTGCTTGATGAGCCGACAAACAATCTGGACCAGGACGGCATTGACCATCTCACGGCTTTTCTGGTGATGTATGAAAAAACGGTCATTGTCATTTCACACGATGCGGATTTTTTGAGCGCGTTTACCGATGGCGTGCTGTACCTTGATGTGCATACGCATAAAATAGAACAGTACGTCGGCAACTACTATGATGTTGTTCAGGAGATTGCGGATCGTGTCGAGCGAGAGCGCATGCAAAATGCCCGAGCCGAGACAGAAATTAAAAAAAAGAAAGCGCAGGCCGAAGTGTTTGCCCACAAGGGAGGAAAGTTGCGCTCTGTGGCAAAACGCATGCGGGAGTACGCTGAAGATATGGAGGAGGGCATGGTGGAGGTCCGGCGCGAGGACAAAACGATACGCCCATTTACTATTCCGGTTCAGGAATTTCCTTATGTGTTTAACGGCCGCATTCTGGAGATAAAAAAAATCGGCATCATGAAGGGCGGCGATCCGGTGACAAAAGATGTCGACATTGTATTGGGCCGCAATTCCCATATGCTTGTGGCCGGCCCTAACGGCATTGGAAAAAGCACGTTTCTTGAGCGGGTTGCGACAGGCACGGCAGAAGGTGTGACGTTCGGTGAAGGCATCACGACAGGGTATTACCGTCAGGATTTTTCAACATTGGATTTTGAGCAAAAGGCCTACGACAGCTTATGGGATGTGATGCAAGAGAAGGATAACCAGGTGTTGCGCGCAACGGCCGCCGGTTTTCTTCTTGACGGGCGAGTTCTCGATCATCAGATTACATATCTTTCCGAAGGTCAAAAGGGACTTTTGTTATTTGCGCGCCTTGTGCTTATGAAGCCGGGCCTTCTTATTCTTGATGAACCGACAAACCATATCAACTTTCGGCATCTCCCCGTCATTGCGCAGGCGCTGGACGCATACGAAGGAGCGCTGATTCTCGTCAGCCATATTCCCGATTTCGTTTCTCAGATTCGCATCGATACAACCATTGATTTATCAACGTTATAATATCTATCTATGAGTGCCATTCAAGATACGTTTTTTAAGATTCAGGATACGAAAAAAAAGCAGCGTGAAATCCGTGCGGTTTACCGCGGGGCGCTTGACAAGTCGCATGCGCATCAAGACGTCATGTCACAGATTCGCGCGCTCCGCGAAAAGAAAAAGGGGATCGAAGACAGAATCAAGGCCGAATATTCCCGCGAGATGGATATGCTCGATGACTTGTCCGAAACAATGAGGGCGGAACAAGAGCGCATGGCGGACATGGTCGTGTCGTCATTGTCAAGGGGAGAAATAATCAAGGTTCGCGATATGCGCAATAACGCGTATGACCCGATTGTAAAAGTTGTTTTTCGTAAAATCGATGAACAGGAAGGAGTATAGAGCCCTCTGCAAAAGGGCTTCCCTGTCATTTTTGAGTCAGTTTTGTTCCAAAAAAGATGATGGATGAGGAGGAATACTGGAGTATTCCGACGAGTTCAGCGCTTTTTTGGGGCGAAACTGGACAAAAATGAGCCGGAAGAAATT
>JACQWH010000071.1 GCA_016209345.1 Candidatus Uhrbacteria bacterium | reverse complement strand
TTTATTAAAAATATGCGCTAAATTTTCTATGAAAACTCGCCAAACGACGATTAACGGGAAAAAGTATGTTTATGCAAGCGACTCGATCTACATTTCCCGGGGTGTACAGCGACGCATGAGCAAGTCGTTGGGAGCGGCTGAGGATGTGAGCGCAGCGCTCCAATTAAAACAGCAGCAATTTTTAGATATTCTTATTCAAGAGGAGGCCGTCCAGCGTTCGCGTTATTGGAGTTCACGTGCAACCGCAGAGTTCCGGAAATTTGTGAATATAGAAAAACTGGAATGTCTTCGGACAGAACTTTTTCGCCGAAAAGAGAATATAGGAGGCGTTGGGAGGGCGGCATTGGACGCGGCGTTTCTCGTGGATTTTATTTACAACTCAAATAAGATTGAGGGAAGTCGCGTTCCCCGAGAAAGCATTGAGCAGATTATCAGAGATCGTTCCCACAAGAGAAATGCAGAGGTGCAACATACGATACGCGCCATTAGTTTGTTGGCGGAGGGGGCGTTTGGTTTCTCGCCACTGAACATAAAACGCCTTCACACAACACTGATGGCGCACGAACCGCAGCATATTGGTTTTCGAACAAGCAATGACATTGTTGTCGGTAATGCACCGGTTTTGGATTATCGTATGATCCGCAAAGAGCTCACCGCCCTGCTTGCGTGGAGCAAAAAACAGAACCACAAACTCTATCCGCTGGAGCACGCATTTACGTTTTATTATCGATTTGAGCGTATTCATCCGTTTCGTGACGGAAACGGACGGATCGGAAGACTTTTAATGAACGAAATTTTGAAGGTACATCGGTATCATCCAATGATTGTGTGGGACAAAAGACGCCAGGCGCATATGCATGTCTTCGAGCGAGCAATGGATGGGAGCATGTATCAATTTTTTAAATTTATGGCAGAGCAGTTCGTCAAAACGCACGAGCGGTATCTTGAAAAAATAGAGAAAACATATAATCTGGAGGAACAGATGGACTACTTCTTGAAGCTGGCGCCACACAACCAATAATTCGCTCTGTTCATTCATAAAAACTATTTTTGATACCAGTATGAGCATGACACTCACCGGCAAAGATAAATCCGCGCCCGCCCCCTATTGCATACCAATATCAGTAAAAGGAATTGTATTTGAGAGCGGAAAAGTATGGCTGCGAAAAAACGAGCGCGGAGAGTGGGAGCTTCCGGGCGGGAAGCTTGACGAAGGAGAGCAGCCGGAAGAAACGGTTGTTCGCGAAATGAAGGAGGAGCTTGGATTTGCAACCGAGGTGAGAGGCATTATTCAGGCCCATTTGTACCGTATTGCTCGTTCTCTCGATGAGGAGCATGGCGTCCTTGTTGTAATCTATCTCTGTAAACTTATTTCAAAAACCGGTGAGTTTGAGCTCAATGGAGAGGCGGGATCCGCACAGTTTAAGGCATTTGACGTATCAGAAATTGACGGTCTGAATATGCCCGAGTTTTACAAGCAAGCAATTGCCAAAGCGGTAACGGTTACCCTATGAGAGTGTTGGAACAATTTATTCAAGGGAAGGCGCCGGAAGCCGAAAGGTGTGAGGATGGCATTTTTATCAATGATCACTACATTGCCGCTATTGACGGTGTTACGACAAAATCAAAACAGCGATGGGATGGCAAAAAAACAGGGAAGATAGCGACGGAAATAATCCTCTCCCGACTCGCAACGCTGGCGAAGGAGTATGATGCGGAGCAGTGTATGAGCGCGCTGAATGATGCAGTGGTGGCATGGTATCACGCGCAAGGGATGTATGATGAGGCGCACAACAATCCCATTGAGCGATGTGCCGCAAGTATTGTCGTGTATAGCGCATGTCACCGCCAGATATGGTTTGTCGGCGACTGTCAGGCGCTTATTGACGGAGCGTCTTTTACGAACAACAAACTTGTTGATATGGTGAGCGGTCACGCTCGTGCGTTATTCATTCTCTCGTCTCTTCGTCAGGGAGAACGGATTGAGGATTTTTTGGAGCACGATAACGGGCGGGATTACATCCAACCCCTTATTGAAGGCCAGAACTATTTTCAAAATACAACAGGGGACACCGGATTTGAGTACGAAGCATTGGACGGTTTTTTTGAGGACATGAGCACAATTAAAATTGTTGACGTTCCTGACAGCGCAAGAGAAGTTGTTCTCGCCACAGACGGGTATCTCGAACTTTTGCCAACGCTTAAAGAGAGCGAGCGGGCGCTCAAAAAAACTCTTGTGGAGGACCCGCTTCTTATTATGCGCCACAAATCACTAAAAGGATTGCAGAAGGGCAATAACTCATTTGATGATCGGGCGTACATTCGATTTTCCCCTTAATGTATGCGTTGCAATGGTGTATGAAAAATGCTCTTAATTTTTTGATAAAACAAAAACTCATGGCAATCGCTTGCGCGGATGGGCAAGGACCATGGATTGCGAACGTGTATTATGGCGCCGGTGATGACGGGCGTATGTATTTCATCAGCTCCAAGAAGAATCGGCACAGCCGGATGATTTTGAAAGATCCTCATATTGCTTTTTCAATCGCATGGTTTGATCCGGCAAATCACAAAAACCGAAAAGCAATACAGGGGCTCGGCACGTGCCGCCCGGCAAAAAACCTGGCCGAAATAACAGCCGGCATTAAATTGATGTATAATAAATTTCCCGATCTTCGCGCCATACTTACGGTTAAGTGGATTAAGACGAATGCATGGGGTTCAAAAGTATGGGTGCTTATGCCAACGTACCTGAAGTATTGGGATGACGAACTGTATGGCGAAGACGAGAGCAAAGAATTTTTTATGTCGCATGGCGAAAAATGATATGAAAATCTATTTGGCCGGGAGCGTGCCGAAAGGTGACGAGGAACAAAAGACATTCGCCGATTGGCGAGCCCGATATCAAACCGTCCTTAAGAGCGTATTTGACGCAGAATACATTGATCCGTACGATAGATATCTCGATGAAAGCGACTTTCTGCTCGTTGTCGGCAAGGACTGCGTTGATATTATGGAGAGCTCTTTGATTATCGTGAACGCCGAAGAAAAACTTGGCGCCGGAACCGCACAGGAGTTGGTCATAGCAAAATATTTAAAGAAGCCCGTTGTCACCGTTCTGCCAAAAGATACCCCCCATCGGCGGACGAACATCATGTTTAACGGACAACTGGTAGACGACTGGATTCATCCATTCATTTTCACCTTTTCTGATTTTGTTATTGAGGATATTGGGGAGATTGAGAAGATTAAGGATGCGATATTTTCTTCGGCAACCATAAAAGACATTTCTATTATTGATGGTGCAGTGGAACGTTTCAGGGGAAAAATATGATGAACGCGATTACCCAAGAATTCATTCGCCTCAATGTTGTCTTTGTGGTTCCGGAAAATATTGTGGATACTGCAATAGCATTGAGCAATAAGCTCGGCGGCAGAGACGACGCATATTTTACGCTTGGGAAAAATCAATGCCAGCCGCATATTACACTATACGCTCCCGAATATCCTGAAAGCGCGAGGAACGAGGTTCTGAAAGTCGTAGATGGTGTCACGGCGCATTGGAGCACCATTCAATGTCGCATTGTGGGCGCAAATAGTGGTCAGGGCTATATTGGACTGGAAGTAGAAAAGACGCCGGAAATACAGCAACTGCACGAGGAATGTGTTTTTCGCCTAAACCCTCTTCGTGAGGGGCGGTTGAGAGAAAAATATGCTCAGGATTATCGCATGCAATTTTCAGACGAGAAAATAAAAAATATCGAAACCTACGGCTATCCAAATGCCATGTCGCTTTACCATCCCCACCTTACTGTTATTCGCCTGAAGGATGAACAGAGGGCGCCCGATGTTGCGCAAACTATTCAATGGACATACGCGTTTAATGTTACTGCGCTTGCGGTATATGAAATGGGCGATCATGGAACGTGCCAGAAGCTAATCAAAGAATTCCAGCTTCATTAATTATTTTGAATTACGAAACACCTTTTTTTGTCATTCCGACCGACTGGAAGGAGCGGAGGAATCTGTATGGTTAAAGGGAAGTCGTAGATCCCTCGACTTCGCTCGGAATGACAACGCGGAGGATTATTGGTAGTTTCGTAATTCAAGGTACTTAGCCGGGAGCGTGCCGAAGGGCGGGGGACGGTGCTCTTGACAGCGGGGAGCATTCCTCATATACTTACAGTAAGAAAGTAAATAAATAAGCATCTATGGCAACCGCACACAGTGTTCCCGCGCGAATCGCGACAAGGGTCGGGCCTAAGCACCAGGTGACCATTCCAAAAGAAGTGTTTTCCGGACTCAAGCTTGAGGTTGGGGATTATCTTGAATTTGAGTTTGACGGAACGGCTGTACGCATTGCTCCCAAGAAACTTATTGCAAAGGAAGACGCATGGTTTCACTCTCCTGAATGGCAGGCAAAGGAACAAGAGGCCGACAGGGCCATTCAGAGGTGCGAATTGTCAGGGCCGTTCAAGACAGCCAGTGCGCTCCTCCGCCATCTCAAAAAAGGGACGCGCCCAAAGAAATAGGGGTATGATTATCGTTACGACAAAACCGCTTGATCGGGATTATGGTCATCTTTCAGCAGATATTCAGAAACGGCTCGACGCAAAACTCGCAATTTTTATCACCAACCCCCTTCATCCGTCCCTACGATCAAAAAAGATGGAAGATCCGCGCGGTATCTGGGAAGTGAGCATTACAATGAATTATCGTTTCACCTTTGCACGTGCTGGAGATACGATCATTCTCCGTCGCGTTGGTACGCATGACGTTTTGCGCAATCCGTAGTGTCCATTCGCGGGGTGGAGTTGTTGTGAAGAATGTTTTAACCCCCTCGGACGTTCGTGAGAAAGGAGCAATTCGCGCGCGCCCGATAAAGCTCGGATTGCTTGACAGCGCGACGGTTGACGTGCGTGGATTTGACCCATATCATAGTCCACAGTACTGCGCATCCTTCATAAATAGAAAATCTTAAATCGTAAATTATTCATATGGCCATTGACTACGAAACAATTGAGCAGATTAAGAAAATCAAAAAGAATTTTTCCGCGATCGTCGTGATTGTGGTGATAGCCGTCCTCTTTCTTGGTGCCGTGGGTACCATTGGCGCGGGAGAGCGGGGCATTCTTTTGCAGTTTGGCGCGGTACAAGGATCGGTGTTGGAAGAGGGATTGTATTTTAAAATCCCTTTTGTGCAGGATGTCGTCACCATGGACGTTAAAATGCAAAAAGACGAAGTGCCGGCAAGCGCCAGCTCAAAGGACTTGCAAATTGTTACATCGAAGATCGCGATTAACTATCACCTTGAGCCCGCTAAAGTGAACAGCATTTGGCAGGAAGTCGGGCGAGAATATAACACGCGCATTATCGCGCCGTCCATCCAGGAAGCGGTCAAGGCGATTACCGCGCGGTTTACCGCCGAGGAGCTGATTATCAAACGCGAGGAAGTCAAAGATCAGATTAAGACGAATCTTGCCGAACGCCTGATTAAGAACAACATTATTGTGGATGAAATAAACATTACGGCATTTGATTTTTCCCAAGCATTTAACGAAGCAATCGAGGCAAAGGTTATGGCAGAACAACTCAAACTCAAAGCCGAGCGCGATCTTGATAGAATTAAGATAGAGGCGAATCAAAAAATCGCGGAGGCGCAAGGTAAGGCAAAGGCGATTCAAATAGAGGCCGAGGCGCTTCGCTCAAACCCCCAAGTGGTTGAATTGCGCTGGATCGAAAAGTGGGACGGTAAAACCCCAACGTATTGGGGCCAGGCAAGTCCCTTTATTGGCATTGACAGGAAGTAGAGTAAAGTGGGGGAAGCGCGTGGAGCGTTTTATGAATACGTAAAATCGAGCATGAACATCTGTATTTTTGGCGACAGTATTGCGTGGGGCGCGAATGATTTTGAATACGGCGGGTGGCCCGCGCACCTTCGTAATTATTTGTATCAAAAAAACGGAACAAAGGTCTATGCGCTTGGCATTTCCGGAGATGTGACGACCGAAGCAGTGAAACGTATTGCGAGCGAGTCAGAGGCGCGAGAGGCAGACATTATTATCATTGCCCTTGGCATCAATGATTCGGCATGGCTTAAATCAAAAGAGGAGCGCTGGACGCCCCTTGAAGAATTCAAGCAAAACATTGCACTGTTATATGAGAAAGCGAGAATGTTTACCGACAAGATATTTTTTATTGGATTAACGCCCATTGATGAGACAAAACTACAGCCCGCCCCATGGGCGCCGGATTATTTCGTTGACGCCAAAACCAAGAATGAGTACAACGAAGCGATTCGAGCATTTTGCAAAGGGGGGAAACGTCCCCTATATTTCAATGGACGATGTATTGACGACGGGTGATGTGCCCGACGGCCTTCATCCCAATACTGAAGGACACAGAAAAATGTTTGAAAAAATAAAAACCGTGCTTGAGGAGCAATAGAGCGACTAAAAAACTGACAAAAACGTACTATATATTTGGCTCTTCTGACTTCCTTATGGGTAATATTCCTTTATTTCGGCTATCACTTCGAATGTCATTCCCGCGAAGGCGGGAATCCAGACTACACTATGCTTTATTGCTATAAGGATTTATTTATAGACTGGATCCCGGCCTGCGCCGGGATGACAACCCCGCTAGACGATTCGATGATAATAAATTGAGTCTG
>JACQWH010000073.1 GCA_016209345.1 Candidatus Uhrbacteria bacterium | reverse complement strand
TGCAATCGCTCCATAAGGACGAGAAGGTCCGGCTCGTATGCTGTCTCGCCCTCTACCTTCATCTTCACGCCCGATTTATAGATCTCGCGCTTGCCGGTATCCTTATTGACTTCGTTCTCATACTCATACCCGGCACGTCCGCACATGATGACGTGATAGGGATCTCGAACGAACGGATCTGAAAACTCGCGCTTCCATGTCGGCTTAATCACTCCCCAATCCTGAAACTCCAAACGTGTTCGGCGCACTTTTTCCGCATAAGCTTGCAGGAAACCCTCCCATACATGAGAGATAGAATCGACAATGAGGACATCGGAAGCTCCATCCCGCAATCGCTTCATCGTTTCCTTGAGGTCCGCAAGCGATCGTGATTCCCTAACCAAAAGCTCAACGCCAGCTTCTTGAAACATTGGCTTCAAGAACTTTGCTGCCTTTTCTGTGTCAAAGATCACGACCGGCTTATCTGATTTGATCCGTGCATGGATCCCGAGAGCAACGCGAGCCGCGGTGTATGTTTTCCCGGAACCCGCAAAGCCCTCGAATGCCGCTTTGAAATACGGCTTTGTATTCGCCACTGGGACGAAAAAATTGTCATTTGATGTGGTCATAAAGTTATCCACAAGACATACCGGTCAGAACATGCTATTTTTTGATTACTTGTAGATGCACCCGACCGGGTGTGTCTTTTTTTATTGGTACTTAGCACATGAATTATAGTGAGCGTTCCCTTTGGCGCCGCATTCGGGACACTCTTCCTCCTCTTTGTGGCTGCTATTCACGCCTTTATCGACGTGGTAGCGCCAGCCATACGCATATTTGTCCATAAGTCTCTTTTTCTTAGATTTTTGACTTATCCACAGGTTAGGCCTGTGAACCCTCGACCTTTCAAAGGGCTTATGCCCTTACATGCCTGTGGAAGATCTAGGCGAATTCCACAGGCGTATAAAAACAAAAGACCTAGGTTGATTTCTCAACCTAGGTCTGCAAATTTCTGTATGGTTACAAGGTTTTCACCTTGCTACGCCCCATGACATCTTTTATACTTCTTACCGCTGCCGCAGGGACACGGGTCGTTCCTCCCGACTTTTTCACCCGCGTTGGTGATATGGTCGTGTCCGTCTGATGTCTTTTCCGACGAGGAGTACACGGCGTTCTTTGGCAATACCGACACGTCTTGTGCCACTTCCTCTGTCACCCCTCCTATTTTAAACAGCGTATAGACAACCTGCTTTGTAATGAGCGCCATCAATTCGGTAAAAAGCCGATATGATTCTTTTTTATATTCAACAAGCGGGTCGCGCTGACCGTACCCGCGTAAGCCGATGCCGGTACGCAGATGTTCGACCGCTTCAAGATGTCCCACCCAGAGATTGTCCATCGTGCGGATAAGAAGATCTTTGTGAAGATGAACAAGCGCAAGGGCCGGATCGGTGTTCGGATCGGTCTTTGCGAGTACGTCCGCGATGCGCTGTTCAAAATGCTCATACGCCGTATGCGCGAGGGCAAGAAGGTGTTCGATGATTCGAGTCCGGGCGTGCGCATCTGCCAGCTTATCTCCGGCCGTATGTTCGATATCGTCCAGCGACTTCCTGTCTTGTGATGAGCACGGGAATATCGTTGATACCACTTCGTAAATCTCCCGGATATTCCACGACCCTTCATCCTCGCCCTGCGTGTGAAACATTACGACGTGCTCAATCTCTTGCTCGATCATGTCGAGAATCATCTGCTTGAGGGTCTTAGCTTGTAGATTGTAGCTTGCATCTTGTAGGGGTTCCTCCACATTCTCGCTGTCTGAAACCTGACCACTGAAACCTGAAACCTCCCTATCAAATTCTTCAAGAATATTGCGGCGTCGTTTGTAAATAATCTCACGGTGTTTGTTAATCACGTCATCATATTCAACAATATGCTTGCGCGTATCGAAGTTATGGCCTTCCACCTTTTTCTGCGCTTCTTCGATTGCCTTGCTTATCATCCCGTGTTCGATAGGCATATCGTCGGGAAACTTAAACGTATCCATCAGCCCCTTGATGCGATCGGAGCCGAAAATGCGCATGAGGTCATCCTCAAGCGAAATAAAAAATTGCGTAGAACCCGGATCGCCCTGACGCCCCGAACGGCCGCGCAGCTGGTTGTCGATACGTCGCGACTCATGGCGCTCCGTACCGATGACATGGAGTCCGCCGCGCGTCTTCACTTCGCGCGCATCCTCATCATCGGGCGGATTGCCGCCCAAAATAATATCAACGCCGCGCCCCGCCATGTTCGTCGCGATCGTCACGGCGCCGCGCCTGCCTGCCTGGGCGATGATTTCCGCTTCGCGCTCGTGATTTTTTGCATTGAGAATAGTGTGCGGTATCCCCTCCCGTTCAAGCAATGTCCCGAGAATCTCATTTTTTTCAATGGAAATGGTGCCAACAAGAACCGGCTGGCCCTGCGCGTGGCGCTCCTTGATTTCCGCAACGGCCGCCGCATACTTCCCGTGTTCGTTTTTATAAATCCTGTCCGGCAAATCGGCGCGCACCGCCGCACGATGCGTCGGGATTGTGGCAACCTCAAGTGAATAAATTTTCGCAAACTCTTCCGCTTCTGTTGCCGCGGTGCCGGTCATGCCCGACAGCTTGCCGTACATGCGAAAATAATTCTGAAAGGTAATGGTCGCGTACGTCTGGCTTTCCCGCTGAACCTTTACGCCCTCTTGCGCTTCAATGGCCTGGTGGAGACCTTCCGAATAGCGGCGCCCATGCATAAGCCGGCCGGTAAACTCATCGACGATGACAACCTCGCCGTCCTTCACGACATAGTCGCGGTCGCGCTTGAATAATGTATGCGCGCGGAGCGCTTGTTCCATGTGGTGGACCAACGATACATGGCGCGCCGTATACACATTGTCAATACCCAGGGCCTGCTCCATTTTCCGCAATCCCTCTTCGGTAAGGGTTGCCGCCCGCATTTTTTCATCGACATTATAGTCCTCTGTTTCTTTCAGATGCGATACGAGCTTTGCAAATGTATAATAGAGTTCCGCCGACTCTGCCGCCGGCGCGGAAATAATCAGCGGCGTGCGCGCTTCGTCGATCAAAATACTGTCAACCTCATCAACGATGGCAAAGTTCATATCCCGCTGCACCATATCTCCCAGCGAAGAAACAAGATTGTCGCGAAGATAGTCAAAGCCGAATTCATTGTTTGTCCCATACGTAATATCGGCCGCGTATGCTTCCTTGCGGGAACACGGCCGAAGAAAACCATACTCGATACGGAACGATTCCTGGACGTCCGTCTCATCGTCGTTTTTTGGCGGCGAATAGTCAGGGTCAAACACATAGGCCGCCTCATGCTGAATACATCCGACGGAAAGCCCCAGCGCGTGATAGATCCTGCCCATCCATACGGCGTCGCGTTTTGCCAAATAGTCGTTGACCGTGACGACATGGACGCCCTTGCCGCTCAGTCCGTTGAGAAAAACAGCGAGCGTTGCTGTCAGTGTTTTGCCTTCGCCGGTTCTCATTTCCGCAATCTGTCCGCGATGAAGGACAATACCGCCCATGAGCTGTACGTCGAAATGGCGCTGGCCAATGGCGCGCTTCGCACCCTCCCGACACAGCGCAAACGCTTCGGGCAGCATGTCTTCGAGGGTCTTTTCTCCTTTTTCAATAATCGCTCGCAGGCGCAGCGCCTCTTGGCGCAACTCATCATTGGAGCGATGAAGATACCGCTCTTCGAGAACGTTTATTTTTGCAACCAGGGGGCGCAGCGAATCAATAACTTTTTTATTCGGGTCGCCAAACAGCTTCGATATCAGATTCATATTACTCCTTCCCGCTGGCCCTTCTCACGGCAGCGCGATCAACACGGCACTCCTTGTCCTTATGCGCAACGAGAAGATGTTTCATTGTCTCTACCGCGCCGTCAAGCGCTTCACGGATGTCCGATGCGATTTTCTCAGCCCTCAGGGGAAGATTGCCGTGGCATATCACATGGGCGGTAAGCTCAACTCTTGCAACATTCCCTTTCTTGTGATGGTGGTCGTGCGCAACTTCAACAACCATATCCTTCACGCTTGCGCAATACCGAGAAAGCGTTGCCACCTTTTTTTCAATAAAAGCATCCGGCGTGCGCTGATCTTTCTTTCCCTGAATAATGATATTCATACTATTATAGGATGGTAAAATTAAATGGCGGAACCAACGAGCTCCTCGGCAATATGCCACACATCCCCTGCTCCCATTGTAATGAGAACATCGATTTCGTCAATATGGCTGGCAATCTCATGAAGCGCGGCGTTCTGTGTTCCGACATATTGTGCGTTGCCGCTGACGGCGTGTATGGCATCGGCAAGACCTCCGCCCTGTATGGCACCCTTCTGTTCCCGCGCCGAACCATAGATGTCAAGAACAAGAACAGAGTCAACAGCACTGAAACTCTTTGCAAAATCACTGAGAAATGCTTCGGTGCGCGAAAACGTATGCGCACCGAACACGCACCAAATATGCTTGCCGGGAAATGCCGCGCGAGCCGCCTCAAGCGTCGAGGCAATCTCGCGCGGATGATGCGCAAAATCATCATAGATGACGGCCTTCCCCCTCCTCCCCTTATACTCAAACCTGCGAGACGTACCTTTGAAATCCTGCAAGAGCGTAGCGGCACGAACCGCATCGACAAGTCCAATCGTATCGCACAGCGCAATCACGCCCAGCGCATTGCGCACGTTATGCGCGCCGATGAGCCCGAGCGAAAAACGACCGCACTGTTTTTCCTCGCACGCAAGCGAGTAGCGCAAAGCCGGCCCGATATGCTCTACATCAGCGCCCCGATACACGCTCCCTTCCCCCATTCCATAATAGACGATACTGCCCTGTCGGTGCGGACGGCAGATACGCGCAACCCCCGCATCATCACCGCACGCGACAACCACCCCTCGCCGATCAAGCGTTTTTGCAAGAAACGCTTCAAACACCTCGTCATACTGCATGGGCGTAGAAAAATAATCGGGATGGTCATAGTCAACATTGGTAAGAAGAACCGCTCGCGGGTGGTAATATTGAAACTTGTTTTCATATTCATCGGCTTCGATGACGACATATTCGGAAGAGCCGGAATATGCACCGGTTCCGTACTGGCACAGCGCAGAGCCAACAACCGCAGTCGGATCCAGTCCCGCCCGTATCATTACGTGAACAAGCATGGCGGTAGCCGTTGTTTTTCCGTGAGAACCGGCAACGGCAATACCGTATGCGCCGCTCATAAGCATCCCAAGCGCTTGGGGATAGCTTATCGCGGGAATTCCCCGCGCGAGAGCTGCGAGCACCTCGGACGACTCTTTCCATGCCGTTGAATAGATGACAAGGTCGAAGGGCTGCCGTGCAATGTGATCGGGAGAAAATCGTTCGCACGGTATCCCGCATGCTTTCAGGATAGCATCGGTAAAAAATTTCTCATCACTATCAGACCCGCACACCTCTTTTCCCCTTTTTTTCAATATACACGCAAGCCCGGATACGCCGGCACCTTTTATGCCAACGCAATGGATGGTTTGTACTGAATCGAAATTGATCATACATCAAATAATGTGCTGATTTCCGCCCGTAGAATCTGTCCTATCATGCGAATACGCGCTCGCAGTCCGATCCAAAATCCGTATCGCACCTCTTTAATAATATGGCTTAGGCCGGGAAGCCGCACCAAGCGTACCGATATATGATGTTTTTTGCAATACGCGTTCATGACCGTTTCAATGCCGAAACGTTTTGATGCGTGGCGCTCCACCATCCGCAAAAACACATCGCGTGCGAGCGCGCGCTCCCCTCCGATTACTGGCAGCAGGTGTTCCATGAACCAAAGAGCGACGATGCTCCGATCGCGCATGCCCACTGTCATTCCCGCATCACCGCGTATAACGGGTTCAAGAAGCGCCGTCACGTGTTCGCCCGTCAAACCAACCAGATCGGCATCGGCAAAAAGAAGAATGTCGGCCTCTGTGTTTTTCGCGCCCGCAGCCATTGCCGATGCCTTGCCCCGATTTTCCTGCCGCACGACACGAACATGCTCCTTTCGCGCAACATCGGCGGTGCGGTCTGTCGACCCATCGTCAACAACGATAATCTCCGCCAGTTCCCTCGCGCTTTTTAACGCGCGCAGCACTGCTCCGATATTTTTTTCCTCATTGTATGCCGGTATGATGGCTGCAATTCTTTTTTTCATACCTCCCCCCGAATAAGTGAACACATCCGTTCGGGATCCGACCGAAGCAGTCCGATCATCTGCATACCGAGCGATTTTTGCAGCTCCACATTCCCAAGGATATTCTCAATGTGCTCAGTCAATAATTCAGGGGAAAGGACACGCTGGTCGCAGACAATCGCCGCATGATTGCGCTTGAGGAAATCCGCGTTTTTTTCCTGATGCGAATCGGGGATGGGAACAACAACAGCCGGAAGACCGAAATATGCGAGTTCGGAAATTGTTCCCATGCCCGCACGCGTAATGACGACATCTGCGATGGCATAGGCGCGCGGCAGGTCTTCACTCAGAGCAATTTGATGATACCGCCCGTCGGAATGTTCCCCGGATGATTCTTTTCCCTTGCCCGTGATATGAATGACGTGCATGGTTTCTGTCAGCTTTTTGTATGTCTTCCAAATAAGCGCATTGATCTCCATTGCTCCGGTTCCCCCACCCAACACAAGCAGCACCGGCGCATCATCGTTTATGCCAAAATGAGAACGAAATTCCCCAGTACGCGCAGGGTCGCAACGCGCCCGCTCCGCCTCCTGAATGCTTTTTCGCACCGGCATGCCGACGACGTGAATTTTTTTTTGATCGTATGCCGCGCCTGCCTCTTTCACAGACACCGCTATTGCCCCGGCCCATGCAGCTGCTATCTTGTTTGACATGCTGGGAACCATATCAAGCTGCCATATAATGCATCGCTTGCCAAAGAGTCGGCCTGCGATGATTGCGGGCACGCCGACAAAGCTCCCCGCGTTGATGATTACATCAGGATTGAATCGGATGATATAAAAACACGACTGAATAAACCCGACCAAAATAAAAAGGGGATCAACAACATTTCGCACATCAGCATATCTGCGAATCTTCCCGGCATGTATGGGGCGAAATGGTATTCCCGCCCGTTCCACAAATGTTCGCTCCGGTCCGGTGCGCGTCCCAAGCCAAAGCGCCGCAGTGTCTTTGGCGTTTCCGCACTGCTCCCATATCGCGAGAAGCGGCATGACCGACCCAAGGGTTCCCCCTCCGGTGAACAGAATGCGCGCGGTAATTATTCTTCCATTATAATCTTCCATAAAAAACGTTTGTCGTTTGGAGCAATGAATGACGAATCAAAGAGGATTCTATCATTCCTGATTAATGATTCTTGATTCTTGATTCTTGATTCTTGATTCTTGATTCTTGATTCATGATTCTTGATTCATGATTCATGATTCTTGATTCATGATTCCCTGCTTTGCCGCGATATGTTAACAAGAATACCGACACCTGCCAAGGAGACAAGCAGCGCAGACCCCCCATAGCTGATAAACGGCAGCGGGATACCCGTGAGCGGCAACAGCGAGAGCATGGCGCCGATATTGATAAATGCCTGGAATATAATCCACGCCGTGATGCCAATGGCGACAAATTTTCCAAAATCATCGGGGGCGTTTCGCGCTATTCTCAGACCCCTCTGCGCCAAAAATACATAGAGTCCGAGAAGAAACATACTGAAAAAAAATCCAAGCTCTTCGGCGGCAATGGCAAAAATAGAATCGCCGGTCACTTCCGGCAAATACGCGAATTTTTGGCGCGAATGCCCAAACCCCCTCCCAAAAAGTCCGCCGGAGCCAATGGCAAGCAGCGCCTGATTGATATGATACCCCACGCCAAGAGGATCAAGTTCGGGACGCAAAAAAGTCATAAATCGCTTGAGGCGATATGACGCCGTGTTGATGAGCACAAAAAAAAGGGCAAGCGCGGCAGCACCGGCAATGGCAATATGCGGCAGTGCGGCGCCGCCGACAAAATACATGGCAAAAGCAATAAGCGCTATTACCGCCATGGTTCCGACATCGGGCTGAGCAATAATCAAAAACGCTATTACCCCCGTAAGAATGATGAACGGCAAAAAACCGTATGAAAAATCCTGCACATGTTTCTTCCCTTTGCTTGAGAGCCATGAGGCCAGATAGAGCAGAAACGTAAGTTTTACGATTTCCGATGGCTGGAATAACAATGAACCGACACGAATCCACCGGTGAGCGCCCCCGTATTCAAACCCGACACCGGGCAAGAACACCAGCATCAATAATACAACGGAGATGCCGAGAAACAGCACGGAAAACTTCTGCCATACGTGGTAGTCAATACGCGAGGTGACGGCAAAAAGAATCAGCCCTGGCAGCAAACCGAAAAGAATCTGATGAATGACGTAGTAATAGTGCGTTCCGAATTTTTGATACGACACGACAGCCGATGCCGATGAGAGGATGACGATACCGATGACAAGCAGAAGAAAAAATGCGCCAACGAAAAAATAATCCGGCTTGCCTTGTGCGGATTGAAAAAAAGAAAAGCGGAATAGTTTTGCATGTCCGCGACGTGGCATGAGATTAGGTTTCAGGGATCAGGTTTCAGGTTTCAGTGGTCAGGTTATAGTCAATACAAAAACATTTTTATTACTTTCCGCTATTCATGAGCCGTTCCACTGCTTGAACGAACTGATCACCGCGGTCGAATTCATGCCGGAACATGCCAAAAGACGCGGCTCCGGGAGACAAAAGCAGTATATCACCTTTTTTACTTGCCTGCCACGCCTTTCCCACTGCCTCGCTCATGGAATTGGCAAAAAAAACAGCCCCGCCATACGATGCCGTGCGCGCCGATTCGAAAAGGGACGGTGTCGCGGTGCCGGACAAAAGTACGAGAGCTTTACAATACCGCGCAATAGCACCGCCCATGCCGGAAAAATCAAGCCCTTTGTCAGCGCCCCCCGCAATAAGAATAATTTTTTTAGAACGGCCGCCCAAGGTTTTGAGCGCCGCGCATACCGCGTCGGGAGATGTTGCCGTTGTGTCGTTGTAAAACGCGCGGCCATGACCAAGGCCCAGATACTCAAGACGACCCTGAACGCCTTGTGCCGATGCGCAGAACTCGCGCATCGCTTCGGGAGAAACACCGCGTATCATGCCAACAACGAGTGCGGCAAGCATATTCTCCTCATTGTGCCCGCCCCGCAAGGCACTGGCGGAGCATGGGCATACCGCTACATCCGCGCCGTCGCCGCGCAGTATCAGCTCCCTATGCGTCCGCGTTCGCTTTTTTGATATGCATGCACCCCTGTCAATGCCATCACACGACCGAGAAAACCAATATCGCCGAGGGGATGGAATAGAATCCCCCATGGCCCGCGTCAGCGGATTGTCGTAGTTTGCAATGACACAGCCGGCTCCATCCTGAAATCGATAGATGTTTTTTTTTGCCTCGACGTATGCTTCCATGGAGACATGCCTGTTGAGGTGGTCAGGATACATATTCGTCATTACGGCAAGGCGGGGGCTCAAGGCGTGCGTTGCAAGCATTTCCAGCTGCCAACTGGATAGCTCAAGAACGATTGGCGCGCGAACGCCTGCCCGCTCTTGCTCAAACGCCTTATCCAAAATGGAAAAAAACGATACGGCGCCCGCGCGCGTCGCATATCCCGCCGCAAGCGTCATTGGATATTTTCTTTTCAAAAGTCCGGCGATGAGAAGAACAGTGGTTGTTTTTCCGCGCGTACCTGTCACCCCGATAATATCGGCATCCCTCAGCAAGGAAAAAAAGATGCTCGCATCATTATGGATGGGAATGCCCTTCTCGCGCGCAAGGGCAAGGAGCGGCATCTCCCGCGGGACACCGGGATTTTGTATGACGTACTCCGCGCCGAGTATATCTTTTTCGCGATGCTCGCCAAGCACATACTCGCAAGAAGAAAGCCGCGCGGCCGGATGGGAAAGCCGATACGTGGTGCACAGGGCTGTCAGGCGGGCAATGGACGGCTCAAGCTCATGGCGCTTCTTGATGTCGGTAATGATTACTTCGGCACCCTGTCGGAAAAACCAATACGCCGCGGCAACACCGCCTCCATGGAGCCCAAGCCCCATGATCAAAATTTTTTTACCGTAAAAATCTCTGGGAGACATACATTAATACAACCCGCGCTCGACAAGGACGATAATCAGCCCTATAACGGCCAGGATGCCTGAAATAACCCAAAAACGCATGACAATGGTCGGCTCCTTCCACCCGCGCGCTTCCAGATGGTGATGGTAGGGGGTCGAGAGAAACATTTTTCCCGTTCCGATTTTTTTCGAGACAACTTGAACAATGACCGATCCTGCTTCAATCACAAAAAGAAATCCGATGACCGGGAGTAAAAGGGCGTAGTTGGTAAGCATGGCCACGATGCCAAGTGTCACCCCTAAAGACATTGCGCCCGTATCCCCCATCATAAATTTTGCCGGATAGATGTTGAACCAGAGAAATGCAAGCAGCGCGCCGATAATGACGCCGCAAAATGTCGCCAGATCATATTTGCCTTCGATAAACGCAATTGCCCCGTATGAAGCGAACGCGGCGAGAAGCGTTCCCCCCGCAAGCCCGTCCAAGCCGTCGATTTCATTGACAGAAAATGCCGTGGCAATAATAACAACCATAAAAAAGGGAACGTACCACCATCCGACCGCGAAATCACCGACGAATGGCACGTGTAAAATATCCCAATCAAGCTTTGCGTAAAACCACCACGCCCCGACCAGCGCAATGCAAGTATAGAGGATGAAACGGTGCCGCATCCGCAATCCGCCGCCAAGCGGACCGATTTTTTTAATATTCAAAAAATCATCGACCAGACCGACGAGCGCCGATGCGACCAATGCGCCCAGCGGCAAAAGCACTTGCGCGCGCGTCAAAAAATTCAGCTGAACAAAAAATTGGTTGTCCAAAACAAGCGAAAGATAATAGAAAAACAGCGCGAAGAGAAATGTCGTCATCCAGATAAGGAGTCCGCCCATGGTCGGCGTGCCCGCCTTATTTTTGTGCAGCGCAAAAAAAATTGGCGCAGACGCCTCGTCACGTATTTGCTTGACCAGGGAATAGCGGATGAGGAAACGATAGAGGATGGGCGTCCACATCCATGCCCAAAGGAAGGCGATTGTCGTAAGAACAGTGATTTTAAAAATGACAAAATTCGGCATGGTATGGTATGACAGTGCCTAAAGATTTACTTGCAGCAGAAGATAGAGGGCAAATATAAGAATGCTGTTGACCGCCAGCGCCGCAGCGGCAAGCGCGTACGCAAGCCGGCGCTCAATGTGATACAGCGTACGCTCAAGAATGAAATTCACGATCAGTACAAACAGTCCGACGAGCGGCACCAGGAAGATGACAAACCACTGCGCGACAAAATCCGTCCCGAACAGTATTTTATAGTGCAGGGTGATATATTCTCTGTCCGACGTATAGATCGTGTCAAACCCGAGAAAAAGCAAAAGCCATACCGCGGCATGCGCAAAAAGTGCCGCCGAAGATATGCCGAAAAAAAGGTGGTCGCGAAAAAAAGCTCGGGTATACCATGTATCAAGAAGGGGGTGGAGCATAGATGGTTTTCGTTTACCCGTATCCTACCATGAGTATACGGGTATTGCAATTTTTTTTGTTTTTGGTATGCTTTCCACCAGTCCCTAATCCCTAATCCCTTACACTATGGCACATAAGAAAGCGGGCGGCTCAACGTCGTGGGGCCGTGATTCGCATGGAAAGCGCCTGGGCGTGAAGCTCACCGAGGGGGCATCTGCAAACGCGGGGTCCATTATCATACGCCAAAGAGGAACAAAATATGCTCCCGGCACAAACGTAAAACGGGGCGAAGATGACACGCTCTATGCGCGCACCGATGGATTTGTGCACTTTTCACGGCGTGCCTTTCGCAAATTTGACAGATCGCTCAAACAAAAAACCGTTGTCCATGTTCTCGAACAAAAACAAAAGGGCGGCGGTGTCGCGCTCCAAGCGGTTTCGTAATTCGATACAATAAAAAAATACAGACCGTCCGGTTTTGGACGGTCTGTATTTTTTTATTTCTTTCTCAGCTCCTCGAACGCCCGTTCAAGCTGCGGGTCCTTTTTATTCTTATAATCTTCGTCCGTCATTTCCACGGAAATATCCGGCTTGATGCCTTCATCCTGAATCGTGCGCCCTTTTGGCGTAAACCAGTTGGCTATCGTGAGCTTGAGCTCTGATCCGTCGGAGAGGCGCTGAACATCTTGTACCGACCCCTTGCCAAAGGACTGCTCGCCAATAAGAACTGCCCTCCCCTCATCTTGCAACGCACCGGCAACAATCTCAGATGCGGACGCGCTCCCTTTATTTATCAAAACAACGGTCGGTACGCGCTCAAGGAGCGGGATGACATGCCCCTTGTACTCATCCTGCGTACCGTCTGCGTACCGCTCTATCACGACGGTCTTTCCGTCGATCCAATAGCCGGCAATATTTACAGCCGCATCCAAATATCCGCCCGGATCATTGCGCAAGTCCACGACGAGACGCTTCATCTTCTTTGCAAGAAGCGATTGCGCGGCCTCCTTGAATTTCGCCGCGGTATCCTGGGTAAAATGAACAATCTGAATATATCCTATCCCGTCGCTTTTCATTTCCCATTTGACCGACTGAATAACAATTTTATCCCGTACAATCTCAATATCCCGCTCTTTCGGCTCTCCATCGCGATAAATCGTAAGCGTCACCTTTGTGCCGCGCTTGCCGCGTATCTTCGTCACCGCCTCATCAATAGTCATGCCTGTTGTCGCTTTTTTATCAACCGCCAATATCTTATCACCGGCACGAATGCCCGCTTTTTCCGCCGGCATATCCGGAAGCGTCGCGATGATCAATAATTGATTTTTCTTCATGCCAAGCTCGGCGCCGATTCCGTCGAAACTTCCCGACAAGCTTTCGTTGAAATCCTTTGCCTTTTCCGGATCGAGAAAAATGGAGTATGGATCATCCAATGAGGTGACGATGCCGCCAACCGCACCGTAAAAAAGCTTCGTGTCGGGAGTGTCTGTCTTGTAGGATTCCTCCTTCACGCGCTTCCATACATCCCAAAACAAATCGAAGTCCGTATCTTTTGACAAATGGTCGGGGAGCGGCTTATCTGCATTGCGAACAATGCCCCCTCCGTTGGAGGACTTTGTTGCCAGCGGAAGAGCCCCCTCCCACGTTCCATAAAGATACCCGCCATAAAAACTCCCTGCGAGAAGGGCGACACCGATATAGAACAAAAAATATTTCTTGAGAAGATATGAGGGAGTAATTCTTTGAGATGTGTGCAGTGAATCCATAGGAATAATGACGTTATTCTTCCCTCCGTATGTCGGCGCCGAGCGCTGAGAGACGTTCGACAATGCGTTCGTATCCCCGCTCGATACTCTGCGCGTCATAAATAATTGTCTGGCCCTGCGCAATGAGCGCCGCAACGATCATGGCCATGCCAGCTCGCAGATCGGGGCTTCGTATCTCCTGGCCATACAGCGACGTCGGTCCGGTAATAAGCGCGCGGTGAGGGTCGCAGACAACGGCGTTCGCGCCCATGCGGGCAAGCTCGGAGATATAGGCAAATCGTCCGTCAAAAATCGTTTCGTGTATCAAGCTTGTTCCCTGGGCCTGCGTTGCCAACACACCGAAGAGCGCTTGAACGTCTGTCGGAATGCCCGGGTACGGCCGCGTCTGTATTTTCATCTCTTTCAAAAGGCCTGAGGACTTCAGTGTAATGGAATGCCGAGCGATGTCAAACCGCGCCCCCGCGGCAAGAAGCGTCTCAAGAGGAACGTCAAGATGGTCGGGACGAATGCCGGCAACGGTGATGCGGCTTTTTGTTGCCAGGCCCATCATAATATAGGACAGCGCTCCGATAGGGTCGGGAATGACGTCATGCATTGTTCCGTGAAGATTCCCAACTCCCGTGACGGTCAGCGTGCTTGTTCCAATGCCCTTGATACGCGCACCCATGCGTTCGAGAAAAAAACAAAGATCCTGAACGTGCGGCTCTGCTGCCGCATCTTTGATGGTGGTCGTACCGCGGGTAAGCACGCAGGCCATGAGAATATTCTCGGTCGCCGTCACGGACGGCGCGACAAGCGTAATGGTCTTTGCTTCAAGGCCGCGATGAGAAAACGTATACATGCCGTCGGAACGAACGATTGTCACCCCCATGCGCCGGAGGCCATGAAAGTGATCGTCAAGCGGGCGATTGCCGATACTGCATCCGCCCGGTTCGGTAATGCGAATCTTGCGGGTGCGCGCGAGAAGAGGGCCCACTACCAAAAACGAAGCGCGAAAACTTTTTACCAGCTTGGGGTCAATCGTATGGATCGGCGACTGTCTGCGCGCCGGCCCTATCGTCACGGTATGATCGCCGTTTCGAATGACAGTGCGGCCGATGTTTGTAAGGAGCTCAAGCATCCTGTCGACATCGCGAATCAGAGGAACGTTATGAATGACGCACGCCTCGTCAGTGAGGAGTGTCGCGGCCAAAATAGGAAGGACTGCGTTCTTTGCCCCGCCAACATCAATACTCCCGCGTAGTTTTTTTCCGCCGGTAATGACAAATTTCATCTCACTATTCGGTCAATGTCTTAAAGAGTTCGCCCAGCTCCTCGTCAGAATAAAAATAGATGCTGACACGCCCCACGCCATCATGCTTGTCTATCGTCACTTTTGTGCCAAACCGCTCCCGAAGCGCTTCCTCTCGCCGCAAAAGCGCCGGATCTACTTTTGCATTGCGCCGCGCAGCCCCGCCCCGCGAAAGAACACCCTGCTTTTCCGCGTCGCGCGATGTGAGCTTTCCCTCGAGCGTTTTATAGAAATAAGCAACTTGCTCGTCAGGGGTTGGCAGGGCGAGAATCGCCTTTGCCATGCCAATCTGTACTGTCCCCTCGCGCAGGGCATCCTGAATCACGGCGGGGAGATTCAACAGTCGGATAGTATTGGAAATGACCGGACGGCTTTTCCCTACGCGTGCGCCTATTTCATCGTGGCTCAGGGAAAACTCTTCAGCGAGCCGCTTATACGCGTATCCCAACTCAATAGGGTTGAGATCAACGCGCTGGACATTTTCAATAAGCGCGACAGCGAGCTTCTCGTGTTCCTTCGTCTCGCGGATAACAACCGGAACTTTCTCAAGACCGATCATGTTCGCCGCGCGCAACCGCCGCTCTCCCGCGATAAGCCGGTATGTGTCCCCCTCTCGAGACACCACCAGCGGCTGAATGATTCCGTACTCGCGGATGGAGTTTGCCAGCTCAAGCAGCTGTTCTTCGTTGAACGCGCGGCGCGGCTGGAATTCATTCGTCTCAATAACGTGAACGGGCAGCTCCACGATGGTATCAGTATCCGACCGCGCGGAAAATCCGCCGGCAGGAGGAAGAGAGATTTTTTTTCGTGCCAGAAGCGCGTCAAGTCCGCGCCCCAGTGATGCCTTTGGCATATCTGCACTGTTACATTGTTATCTTTATTTCTCCGCGTATGCTCTCATAGCAATTTAACCATTTCGACTATCTCCCAGATACTCAAGTACCTCCCTCGCAAACCGGTCATAGGCCTTTGCGCCGCGGCTGGAAGCGTCGTACTGCAAAATGGTCTTTCCGTGGCTCGGCGCCTCGGCAAGACGGACATTGCGCGGAATCACTGTCCGAAATATTTTTTTCGGAAAGTGTTTATATAATTCTACCAAAACGCTTTCGGAAAGTCGATAGCGCCGGTCATACATCGTCAGGACAACGCCAAGAATTTCCAAACCGGGATGCAGGTGCTCTTTGACGAGCTGAAACGTTTCCATGAGTTGGCCGATTCCTTCCAGCGCGAAATATTCCGCCTGCACCGGAACGAGAATATAATCAGAGGCAACCAATGCGTTGAGAGTAAGGAGCCCCAAAGAAGGCGGGCAGTCGATGATGATGTAGTCAAATACGGGAATGAGGGGCGCGAGGGTTTTTTTCAGCTGGAATTCCCTTTCCTGAATGCCGACCAGCTCAACGGCCGCGCCTGCAAGCGCCACGCTTGCGGGAAGCAGACGGAACACGTGGGGCGCGACCTCGTGCAGGGCATCGTGCGGAGAAATGGTCCCGCTCAACACCTCGTAGACACCCCGCTCAATATCGGACGGCACCAGCCCACAACCGGATGTCGCGTTTGCCTGCGGGTCGAGATCGACAAGAAGACATGACATGCCCTCTTGAGACATATATGCCGCCATATTCATGGCTGTTGTTGTTTTTCCGACACCCCCCTTTTGGTTGACGATTGAAATTACTTTTCCCATGATGCGTTTGTCAGATCAATAACTATAGAGACCTCTGCAAAAGGGCTTCCCGGTCATTTTTGAGTCAGTTTTGTTCCAAAAAAGATGATGGATGAGGAGGAATACTGGAGTATTCCGACGAGTTCAGCGCTTTTTTGGGGCGAAACTGGACAAAAATGAGCCGGAAGAAATT
>JACQWH010000006.1 GCA_016209345.1 Candidatus Uhrbacteria bacterium | reverse complement strand
CTAAAATAATGTCCAATTTCTAAAGTTCAATTTCCAACTATTTGACATTTGGATTTGATTAGTGAATTAGGAATTAGATTAGTTAGAAATTATATTTTTCCCTATGCCCGCAGAACTCAGCATTCCGATTATCGTCAGCATATGCGCCATTCTTTACGGCGCCTATCTTATTTCATGGGTTCTCCGCCAAAGCGCGGGGAACGAGAAAATGCAATCCATAGCACTTGCGATACAGCAGGGCGCGCGCGCGTATCTCAACCGCCAGTATATGACGGTCGTGTATGTGGCCGTTCCCATCGCCGTGCTCATAGGATATTTTTTGAGCATAACGACGAGCGTGGCGTTTCTTGTCGGAGCTGCGCTGTCCGGTGCTGCCGGATATATCGGTATGAACGTATCAGTTCGGGCAAATGTGCGCACTGCACAGGCCGCAAAACAAGGCATGAAATCCGCGCTGCAGATGGCGGTAAAGGGAGGATTGATTACCGGATTGCTTGTTGTCGGTTTGGGGCTGTTGGGTGTCGCGGGATTCTATGCGGCAACTCATGACATTCAAGCACTCATCGGGCTTGGGTTTGGCGGCAGTTTGATTTCCGTGTTCGCGCGCCTTGGCGGTGGTATTTTTACAAAAGCGGCAGATGTCGGAGCCGACCTGGTAGGGAAGGTCGAGCAGGGCATTCCGGAAGATGATCCGCGGAATCCCGCTGTCATAGCCGACAATGTCGGGGATAATGTCGGCGACTGCGCCGGCATGGCCGCCGACCTTTTTGAGACCTATGCTGTGACGGCCGTTGCAACGATGCTGCTGGGATCATATCTTTTTTCCGGCAATGAGCAGGTGCTTTTTTATCCGCTCATGATCGGCGCATTATCCATTGTCACTTCGATCATCGGCGGATTTTTTATAAAATTGGGATCGGGGAAGAATATCATGCTTGCCCTGTATAAGGGTCTTGCCGTCAGCGGCATTCTATCCGCGCTTCTCCTCTATCCGGTGACGATGCGAATGATGGAAGGACTTGCCGGCATTTCTTCATTAAACGTCTATCTCTCCGCGCTGGTCGGCATTGGCGTCACGGGACTTCTTGTTATCATTACCGACTACTATACGTCGACGCGGTACTCGCCGGTACGATCCATCGCCGCGAGCTCTCAAACCGGACACGGGACGAATATTATCACCGGACTTGCGGTATCAATGAAATCAACAGCGTTTCCCGTGCTGGTCATCAGCGCCGCAATGCTCGGGGCATTTTCTTTGGCGGGACTGTATGGCGTGGCAATTGCCGCGATGGCGATGCTCTCGATGGCAGGCATCATTGTTGCGATAGACGCCTACGGCCCCATTACCGATAACGCGGGCGGCATCGCGGAAATGGCGGGGCTGTCCAAAGAAGTTCGCGACATCACCGATCCGCTTGATGCTGTAGGCAATACGACAAAGGCCGTGACGAAAGGGTACGCGATCGGTTCGGCGGGTCTTGCCGCACTTGTTCTTTTTGCCGACTACACTCACGCACTGGGCGGGAACACCCGATTTTTTATCGATGAACCAAAAGTGCTCGTGGGACTTTTTATCGGCGGGCTTTTGCCATACTATTTCGCCGCCCTTTCGATGGAAGCGGTCGGGAAGACGGCGGGCAAGGTGGTTGACGAGGTGCGCCGCCAGTTCAGGGAGATTAAAGGCATTATGGAGGGAACCGCGCAGCCGGAATACGGTAAGACCGTCGATATCGTCACTCGCGCGGCTATTCGGCAGATGATTCTCCCGGCGCTGCTTCCTGTCGTTGCTCCGCTGCTCATTTGGGCGGTGCTCGGATTCGAGGCGTTGGGCGGTCTTCTTGTTGGCGCAATCATTACCGGACTGTTTGTCGCCATTTCCATGACATCGGGCGGCGGCGCGTGGGACAACGCAAAAAAATATATTGAAGAAGGAAATTTTGGCGGCAAAGGATCGTTTGCCCATCAGGCAGCCGTGACGGGAGACACGGTCGGCGACCCGTATAAAGATACGGCAGGCCCCGCGATTAATCCGATGATAAAAATTCTTAACATCGTCGCATTGTTGATTGTTCTTGTACTCATGCGATAACATACCATTCGTTTATTCATAGCATTATTCATAATATGATGACACAGCAGGTAGAAGATCAGAGCAAGAAAGAGTTTCGAGATCTTCTTGATCAATACAGCGCAAAGCTTCCCAAGGTCGGGGATATTATTTCCGGCCGCGTCATCTCTGTTTCAAAAGGAGAGGTGCAGATTGATATTGACGGCATTGCAACCGGCCTGGTCCGCGGGTATGAGCTTATAGATGAATCCGGCGAATATTCGGATTTGCATATCGGCGATGAGGTACACGCAACGGTGCTCGAGATGGAAAACGAGCGCGGCCTCGTTGAGCTTTCATTCCGCTCGGCCGGACACCAAAAGGCATGGGATAAACTTCGAGTGCTGATGCAGTCCGGCGAGATTGTCTCGGTAAAAACAATCGATGCAAACAAGGGAGGGCTGATGGTTTCGTGCGGAAATGTGAACGGATTCATGCCGGTTTCCCAGCTCTGTCCGGAGCATTATCCGCGCATCCAGGGCGGTGATAAAAATAAAATTCTTGACAAGCTCAAGTCATACATCGGCGAATCGTTTGACGCGAAAGTCATTGATGTAAATGAAGACGAAGAGAAGCTGATTGTCTCGGAAAAAGCGGCGTGGGAAGTAAAACAAAAAGATGTCATCTCAAGCTATACTGTCGGCGATACCGTTGAGGGCGTCGTCACGGTCATTACGGATTTCGGCGCGTTTGTCGAGTTTGGCGAAGGGCTGGAGGGGCTCATCCATATTTCCGAGATTGCATGGCAGCGCATCGATGATCCCAAGGAATTCCTCCGATCGGGGCAGAAAGTGAAGGCGCAAATTATTAAAATCGAAGGATCGAAGATTTTCTTGTCCATGAAGAATTTGATTCCCGATCCGTGGAAGAATGTTAAAACAAAATATGCGGTAGGGCAGAAGGTGACGGGCAAGGTCTTGAAAGTAAATCCTTTTGGATTATTCGTCGAGCTTGATCCAGAGATTCATGGCTTGGCCCATGTGTCAGAATTATCGGCGAAAGGTCCTGTTGAGCCGTCACATGTTGCAACGGCCGGCGTCGAGATGGAGTTTATGGTCGTGTCAATCGAGCCGGAGGAGCATCGTCTTGGCTTGAGCTTGAAGGCGCTGACGCAAAAGCCGGCATCCTCAGCCGATGCGCAGGAGCAGCCGCTCTCGTCAGAGGCGCAGGCGCCCCAAGAAGTTCCCGAATCATCCGAAGAACACCAAGCAGAGGAGGCACCCGACGCGCAAGAGACGCATGAGGACGCGTAATGTACTAATTGCAACCATCATGAATGCGATTACAAAAAATATTGTCGTGTTTTTGCTTGTAATGATCGGCGTCGGAGCATTTTTCAGCTTGTATTCCCACCAATCGATAAAGGCGCAAAAGGTTGGAATTGAGACAGTCGTCGATCAGATTGCGAATGAATCCATACGGAAAATAGCTGTTGACGGCGAGGAGCTGAACATCGACCTGAAAGACGGAACAAAGGAGGTCGCGTACAAGGAGCCAAACGAATCATTGAGCACATTGCTGAAAAACTTTACTGTTGATCCGGAAAAGATAAAGAAAATCGAGATAGACATTTCTGATCAGAAAAAATCATTTTGGCTGAATACCATTTTTTCATTTCTTCTTCCCTTTCTTATCTTGGGGTTTATTGTTTTTTTCACCATACGTCAGCTCCAGGGTGTAAACAATAGGGCGCTTACGTTCGGAATGAGCCGCGCCCGTCAGTTTGACCCGAAAGAAATGAAAAATAAAGTGACGTTTCAGGATGTCGCAGGCGCCGCCGAGGCAAAACAGGAACTTCATGAAGTGATTGAGTTCCTCAAAGACCCGAAGAAGTTTCATGATCTCGGCGCGAAGATTCCAAAAGGAGTGCTGCTTATCGGCGCGCCGGGTACGGGGAAAACGCTTCTTGCAAAAGCGGTCGCCGGAGAAGCGGACGCCCCGTTCTTCCATGTATCGGGATCTGAGTTTATTGAGATGTTCGTCGGCGTCGGTGCGAGTCGTGTCCGCGATCTTTTTGCTCGGGCGAAAAAAAGCGCTCCGTGCATTATTTTTGTCGATGAACTTGATGCGGTGGGTCGCCAGCGGGGAGCGGGTCTTGGCGGATCGCATGATGAGCGCGAGCAGACGCTCAATCAGATTCTTGTTGAAATGGATGGGTTTGAGCCGACCGATAATGTAATAGTTATCGCCGCAACAAACCGACCCGACGTGCTGGATCCGGCCTTGCTTCGTCCGGGACGATTTGACCGCCGCGTCCTTATCGATCTCCCGACGCTTATCGACAGGGAGGCAATATTGAAGGTGCACGCAAAAAACAAACCCCTGACGAGCGACATTGATTTTTCGCGCATTGCGCAGCGAACGCCCGGATTTTCAGGCGCGGATCTTGCAAATCTCCTGAACGAGGCGGCTATTTTGGTCGCGCGCCGCGACGGGAAAGAGATAACGATAGGCGATGTGTTTTCAAGCATAGAAAAAGTGATTCTTGGCCCCGAGCGGAAAGGGCGCCTTATTTCAGACAAGGAGAAAAAAATTACCGCGTATCATGAGGGCGGCCACGCGTTGATATCGCATCTGTTGCCCGACTCCCCGCCGGTACAGAAAATTTCCATCATCTCGCGCGGCCCCGCCGCGGGGTACACCATGAATCTTCCGACAGAGGATCGGCTCTTTCGCACCAAAAAAGAATTTCAGGCAGAGCTCGCGGTGCTGCTGGGAGGATATACCGCAGAGAAAATAATATTCGGCGACGTGACAACCGGCGCGAGCGATGACTTGAAAAAAGCAACGCGGCTTGCGCGGAAGCTCGTGATGCACTACGGCATGAGCGAGGGGCTTGGGCAGCGAACATACGGAGAAAAGGACGATCTTATTTTCCTGGGCCGCGAGATTACCGAACAGCGCGACTACAGTGAAAAGACAGCCGAGGCGATTGACGCGGAGATTTCCGGGTTTATCAATGCGGCGCATGCGACAGCTCAGCAAACCATAGACAAGTATAGAGAAAAACTTGAGAATATTGTACAATTATTGTTGGAGAAAGAAACGCTTGAAAAAGAAGAGTTCGACGCGCTTTTCGAACGTACAAAGGAAGAGTAATTCAAAGAATTTTAACCGCTATGGCTGATGATACTCACGCATCGGCGCAGCAGGGATTTTCTGCAGATGAAAAACTTGCACGGAAGATGGCCCAGCTTGGCGCACAGCAAAAAGAGCAGGAGACCCAGATGCTTGGGTATTCTGCCGGTTTGCCGTACGTTTCGCTTGTCGGCATACCCATTTCTGCCGGAGCGCTGGCCGTGATACGGGAAGGCGATGCCCGAGGATACAGGGCCGTATGTTTTCTTGAGACGCTGGGAGAAAAGAAAATAGGCGTTGTCGACCCCTACAATGAGGAAACAAAAAAATTCCTTCAGCACTTGCAGGAAGAGAAACATGATACGTTTTCCATTTTTGTTATTTCACAGAACAGCTTGGAGTCGGCGCTCAAACTGTACGGGCAGATTCCGCAAATAAAAGAGGATATCGGGGGCGTGGAGATTACCGAAAGCGATATTGAAAAATATGGAAGCGAATATGCCGACATTCGCACGCTGAACGAAAAGCTGCACGACAAGTCCGTGACAGACATTTTGACGATTATTGTTTCCGTCGCCCTGAACACCGGCTCGTCGGATATTCATGTCGAAGCGGAAGAGGGAGACATCAAGGCCCGTTTGCGCATCGATGGCATTCTCCATGATATTGCAACGCTTCCGCTTGAGTATTGGAAGCAGATTGCATCGCGCATCAAGCTCCTCTCGGGCCTGAAAATAAATATCGTGGACAGGCCGCAAGATGGCCGATTTACCATTCACTATAAGAACGATAAGGTCGAGGTGCGCGTATCGACGCTTCCCACCGGATATGGAGAAAGCGTGGTCATGCGCCTGCTGCGCTCTACGGCGACCGGACTGTCATTTGAGGATCTTGGACTTTCGCCGTATGCGCATAAGCTGCTCAAAGCCGAGATAGACAAGCCAAACGGCATGGTCATTACGACGGGTCCAACTGGATCGGGAAAGACAACAACGCTGTACGCCATACTGAATTATCTTAATTCGTCGGAGATAAAGATTATTACACTTGAAGATCCCATTGAGTACAAGTTGGCGGGGGTGAATCAAAGCCAGATAGATGCCGATAAGGGGTATACATTCGCGGGAGGGCTGCGGTCCATCTTGCGCCAGGACCCCGATATTATTATGGTGGGTGAAATTCGCGATCTCGAGACGGCAGATACGGCAATTAACGCCGCGCTCACCGGCCACCTGGTGCTTTCAACCATCCATACAAATAGCGCGGCCGGTGCCGTGCCGAGATTTCTTGCAATGGGGGTAAAAGAATTTTTACTCGCTCCGTCGCTGAACGCGCTTATCGGGCAGCGTCTTGTGCGTCGGCTGTGCCCTGAGTGCAAGAAGGAAGCCGCGCTCGACGCACCGACAAAAGAAAAGGCCGAGCGGATTCTTCATGGCATATCGCCGCTTGCGGGCGTGAATGTTGATTTTCTGAAATTAAAATTTTGGACAGCCGAAGGGTGCGATGCGTGCCACGGTCTTGCCTACAAGGGGCGAATCGGCATCTATGAAGTGATGGTCATGAGTCCGGAAATAGAACAGCTTATTTTGTCAAAATCGGCATCAGAGTACCAGATTCAGGAAATGGCGGTGAAGAATGGCATGGTGACGATGGTTCAAGACGGTCTTTTGCGCGCGCTTGAAGGTGTCACATCGGCAGAGGAAGTGTTTTCCGTTGCCGATTAATTGCATAGAGGTCTCTATGGAATGTCAGAGCGATGCTAAGGCACTGTACTGAAATAACCAATCCATCTCGCACACATCTTTACATCATCTTTATGTTAAAAAATTCTCGAAATATGACTATATTCTTCAGATTTTTTAACAATAAATCTGACGCAAATATCTGCGCGAATATGAATAGGTTATTTCAGTACAGTGCCTAAGCTCCAGTCGGAAAAATGAGAAGTGACAAAAACACGTCCCTGCAGTGTAATAAAAAAGAGCCCGAACAGGGCTCTCTTTATTTCTATGCCGCAAGTATGTGCATGGGGTCAATACTTACAGCCATCACGCACAAGATTACAGGGATAGAAAAAATTTGGAAGTGGATAAGTCGTTTATTCCACATCCAACCCGATTTCTTTTTTGTATTCTTTGTCCAGCACGCAGGTGACGCGTTCATCGGGCTCGAATGGGTCTGACTCGAATGTGCCAAAATGGCGTATGGCGCCTTCGTTCTCCTTTGCCCGCGTCACATGGAATGCTTTGCTCTCTGATTCTATTACACCGAGTTCTTGTGCGCCACCCAAGTCATTTGGTCGGAACACGGTTTGGTCGAGGACGACGGATGTCATGCCGTTTTCATTGAGCACGTCAAGCACTTGCGCCTGGCACATGAACATCTTGTTTTCTTCGTAGAGTTTTTTGGTTGTAAACATAAAAATAATCACCTTTAATCATGCATCATGCTCTTTAGCATCTTCTCGCTTTGCTCTTTGGGATATTTCCCATGCCGTATATGCTCCGATGAGACCGCCCGGAACAGATGAAGAATTTTGCGCGCAAGCATCAAGCAATATTTTTCGTTCGGCAGTGTCCGGGGGAAGCGATTCTTCAAAAACAGCAATCATTGCCAGGGTTGTATCCGGCGATTGCGGTTTGCCTTCAATAAAGAGCGGCATAACCCTTTCCGTAATGAGGCCATTATATCTTTCCAGCGCGGCATATGCTATTTCTCCGAGTGAGCGTTGCGGGAGTGAATCAGGTTCCAGTGCCATATATGTATCGTTATTTATGTTTTCCTTATCTTAGCAGAAAGCAGAGGAAGGATGCAAGCGGCCGATACGCCTAGGGATGGTTGGGAGAGATCGATATGATTTTGTTGGTTCTTCCGACTTTCTTATGGGTCATTGATATATGATAGGAGCAGGTATTAATACGTTGATAATTGACCTAAGTGCTCTAATTACTCTAATCAAATACCAATGTCCCAATGTTTAACCATCATACAAGCGCGTACCCCCCCCTTTGGTGTTTGGGTATTGTTTAGATCAATTAGGTCAATTAGAAATTAGATGAATTACCCAAGCATGTTCTCTACCCACAGGCAACCTTGAAGAACAATTTTGTCTATCAATACGCTTGGCCAAACATCCATCGGTGTTTTGCGGGATTGCCGCACCCAACACAGGTACCATCCTCATCCGGCGCATCAAGCGGCATGCAGCGCGTTGATGCTTTTGTTTCTTCTTTTATTTTTTTCTCGCACATTTCTTGTTCGCACCAGAGCGCTGAGATAAAACCCCTGGAGGTCATCATAATTTGTTTGAGTTCGTCGGAGGAGGAGGCAGTGTGGGTATTATCTTTCAGGAATTGTTTGGCTTCGGCCAAAAAGTTTGCTTGGATGGCGTCAAGAAGTTTTGGAATAGTAGTTGTCATTTCATCCAAAGGAACAGCAATTTTTTCACCCGTGTCTCGGCGAACAGCAGTTACTTTTTCTTCCGCCAGTTCCTTGGCGCCAATTTCCAATCGCAAAGGAACGCCTTTGAGCTCCCAGGTATTAATGCGAAAACCGATCGTCTCATTTTCCGACGCATCTATCTGTACGCGTACGCCGTGCTTTGTGAGCTCATCTTTTATTTTTTCGGCCTTGGCAATCAGCGTACTCTCTGCTTTTATCGGGAGCACTATTACCTGAATGGGCGCGAGACGGGGAGGGAGGCGCAGGCCGCCATCATCGCCATGCACCATAATCATGCCGCCAATCGATCGCGTTGAAAGACCCCAGCTCGTTTGCCACCCGTAGTCATTTTTACCTTCTTGGTTTTGAAAGGTAATCTCAAACGGCTTTGAAAAATTTTGTCCCAAGTCGTGTGACGTACAGGACTGGAGCGCTTTCCCCTCCGGCATCAATGTTTCGTAGGTAAGCGTGACGTCAGCCCCGGCGAATTTTTCTGATTCTGATTTTTTTCCAACGCATCCGGGGAGCGCGAAGAGCTCGGTGTATACCTTTGTATACATGTCCATTGCCCAGGTAACCATATTCCACGCCTCTTCGTGCGTTGCGTGTACGGTATGCCCTTCTTGCCAGAGGAATTCAGTTGTTCTGAGGAACATATAGGTTCGTTTTTCCCAGCGCACCACATTATTCCACTGGTTGATCATCAGTGGCAGGTCGCGCCATGAATGAATCCAGCGAGCGTACGCATCGTACATGATGGTTTCGCTTGTGGGGCGGACAATGAGTTTTTCCGTCAACTCCTCGCCGCCGCCAATGGTGACGACTGCCAATTCCGGCGAGAACCCTTCGACATGCGCCTCTTCTTTTTTAAGAAGCGACTCGGGAATAAAAAGCGGGAAGTAAGCATTTGATACGCCCTTTTCCTTAATGAGCGCATCCATTTCTTTTTGAATAAGTTCCCAAATGGCAAAGCCATAGGGGCGATAGATCATCGTGCCCTTTGCGGGGCCATAATCAGCCAGTTCGGCGAGAAGCACTACTTTGTTGTACCAGTCCGATAAGTTTTCTGAGCGTTTGGGGAGGTCTTTTTTTAAGAATGCCATACAGAAATCATGGAATAATACGTTTTAGGGTGTAGGAGAATGTCATTCCGGCGAAGGCCGGAATCCAGCTTAGGCGAAGAATGCGTGTTTTTACTGGATCTCGCCCTTCGGCGGGATGACAAGAGAGCGTACTATCGGCATTCTTCCGCAGTCTCACGTTTACTCTATCAAAACTATCTGAAAAACACCAGAAAAGTTTCTAAGGTACCGGTTTAGTATATTCAGGACTGGTCATAAATGCCGCGGGTGGGACTCGAACCCACATGTCTTGCGACGACTGATCTTAAGTCAGTTGCGGCTGCCAATTACGCCACCGCGGCATGCTTATACTTTAGCTCGGGTTTAATAATTTTACCACCCGGGCTTATTCATTGATCAGAACGTTCAGTTTGTGCTGTACGTCTTCTACGATTTCTTCATCACACCGCCCTACAAGACAAACCGGTCTGCATGTCCAATCAATACTTCGCACGTGATCAGCCAATACAACACCCTCGACGTCTTGTATTTTAATGGCGACCTCAAACGGATACCCCTTTACGTGAGAGGTTATGGGACATGCGAGCATCATCCCAACCCGCTCATTGTAGGATTGTGAAGATATGACAAGCGCGGGACGTGATCCGCCTTGTTCATGACCTCTTGTTGGATTGAGATTAATCCAAACGATATCGCCGCGATGGGGGACATACGTTTTTTCTACCATATTTCCTTTCCTTGCGGTTCTCCCCAGCAAACCTCATCGTGGAGATTGTCAGAAGTAATGCGTTCAAGAAGTTGTTTTAATGTCTCATCCTTTCTTTTTTGTGGGCGAAGCATAAGAGCATTTTTTTCGAGAGTAACAACAACAGCACTTCCTTCACTAAGAGAAAGTTGTTTCGTTAACTGTTTTGGAAGACGAACGCCTAAGCTATTGCCCCATCGATCGATTTTTTGAATCATAGAT
>JACQWH010000077.1 GCA_016209345.1 Candidatus Uhrbacteria bacterium | reverse complement strand
TGCTCCGGTCATCGCTGCTGATGAGGATGCGATGGACAGTGCATTTCCTGATGTGAGGGCGTTGGTGACGATTGACTCACCAATTCCTGTTGTCAATGCGCTGGCGGTGAGAAGCATCTGGGTGCCTGCAGTGGACGCGGTTGAGGACAAATTAAGCAGTGCGCCAGTTGTGGTGGTGGTATCTACAGATGTAGATGAAAGCTGTGCCACAGAACCGCCTGCCACGATGACTGAGGTGGTGTGTGAAACATTCAAGCCCGTACCCGTGGTAAGGGCGTTCGCAACAACTTCAAGCCCCATGCCACTGGTTGCCGAGTTTGCATTAATATGCAGTGCGTGTCCTGTCATGGTTGCGTCATCAATCTGCACGCCGCTCCCGGTGTGGGCTCCAGTGAAGTTGAAGCGAGCCAGACCGTTGGCTGATGCCGCAGTGGATGCGGACGAGACGGAAAGCAGTGTACCGGTCGTTGTAGTATTTGTAGAAGAGACCGAGAGAGCGCTTCCTGATGTGAGCGCGTTCGTGACGATCGACTCGCCAATACCGGTGGTCAATGCGCTGGCGGTGAGAAGCATCTGGGTGCCTGCAGTGGATGCGGTTGAGGAGAGGTCAAGCAAGTTTCCTGTGGTGGTGCCGGTGTCAACAGATGTGGAGGAGAGTCGCGCAAGGGAGCCACCCGAGGCGATAATCGATGTGGTATGCAACACACCGATACCAAGACCCGTGGTAAGAGCATTTGCATTTACTTCAACAGCAGTGCCGCCGACAACAGAGTTGGCGTTAATCTGGGCTACCTTGCCTGCGGTGGTCGCGTCATCAATCTGGAGGCCGTTGCCGGTGTGTGCGCCGGTGAAGTTGAGACGGACCAATCCGTTGGTTGCCGCTGAGGTAGATGCGGATGTTGCGGAAAGGAGGTTGCCGGTCAGAGTGGTGCCTGTCGAGGCGATTGCCAAACCGCTGCCGGAAGTAAGAGCGTTGGCGTTGAGTGCCAGGGCTGTGCCGGTTGTCTGCGCATTCGCGCCAATAGTAACACCGGTCGTCGTAGTCGCGCCGGTGTTAACGGTAATGGCTCCGGTCCGCGTCGTGCTGCCAACCGTAATCGTGCC
Source organism: Candidatus Uhrbacteria bacterium (assembly GCA_016209345.1). Taxonomy (GTDB): domain Bacteria; phylum Patescibacteriota; class Patescibacteriia; order JACQRZ01; family JACQRZ01; genus JACQWH01. Next base: position 2,601 of record JACQWH010000077.1, on the reverse strand, counting down.
GGAGGTCTGTGCTGCCGAAACAGTAAGGTCGCCCGTGGTCTGCGCACCGGCAAGGGTGACAGCGCCAGTGGTAATCCCCGCGCCGAGCACGAGGTTTGATGCCGTACCGCCCTGAAGCGTCAGAACCGCGGCAACACCGCCGGTCTTCGTGCTCGGGACGACAATGGTGAGGTCGCCGTCGGAGGAGACATTATTCGCATCGATAGTTAATGCCGCGAACGTTGGCTGAACGCCGCCGCTGAAAAGGGTCATTGCGATGACAGCTCCGATCGACGTGGTGCGGAGGGTTGCCTGCAAGAGACCTACTTTTCGCGAAATGCTATTTTGCATACGCATTTGTGTAAAATAATAGTTAAAAGAAAAATTTATAAAATAGGAAAAGCCGCTGCAATAAAACGTTCCTTCCGAGTGACCAATTCGAAAGGTTATAAACAGTGGTTATTTCACTCGCAAGTATAGCACACCATTAAAAATAGGTGCATGTGCATAACTTCTCTATTAGGGATGAGGGGCGAGGGATTAGTGAAGCAAAATAAAACCCCGGGGGATGCCGGGGGTTCATGGTCGCTTGATATCATTTCCGTTAATGTGTCAGATTGGCGAGCGGAAACGATACGATTACAGTTCTTTTTTACTTCACCCATTCTTCATCGCTTCAATCTTCTGTTCTAAAAATGCAAAAAAATCCGTGACACGATTCTTTTGTTCCGGATAGATAAGAAAGGGTTCGACGTCATTTGCGAGTATCGAAAAAGAAAGATTGGCGCATCGGTCCTGAAGCGCGACAAAAAAGGCATCTCGCCCCATACCTGTCACTGCTTCAATATAATGAAAATCCGGCTCTGTTTGCCCCCAGAGAAAGCTCACATCAAAAAAGTCCCTCCCCTTTTCTCGCTTTCTCCCCAAAATCGCTATCAATTTTTGAGAGAGGATGATAGTGACAGGGTTAACAATAACTGTCCGGTACACATCGAATCGGTTAAGGATGAATGGCTGGGGAGTAATAATCCGATCCTTTTTCACGGTATCGATGCGAATTAAGATGTTCTCCGTCTGCATGGGGCTCAACCCATGGTCGAACAATATCTTTGGAAACTTTATATAACAATGAAACGCATCTTTTTCAACAAACCTGCCGTCGACCTCATACCCCTTTTGTCTCATATCGCTCATGGTCTCGGAGATAAGATCCTGAAAATCCTGAAAAGAGAGGCCGAAGTTGTCAAAATCCAAATCCTCGGAAAAGCGTGACCCCCCATAGACAATACGAATGGCGGTTCCTCCAATAAAGCTGAGATGCTTGCTGGATTCCTGTAAAAACAAAGAGTCAAGCAGTTGGCACTGAAGATACTCCGTCAGAAGATGCTCCGGCTGTCCCTGATGCTCCGTGAGTCCCAGTGATGTCCGTATCTGATTAAGCGTGAACATAGGTACAGAGAATGTCTAGCAGGTGGTCAATCTTTGGCGAACAAAAAGCGCAGGCATATTCCTTGAGCTTGTCCGTATCCATTACCTCAAGAAATCTCTCACCGTTTATTCTTATCTCGTCAATGTCATCTATCGTGTCGATGCTGTCCTGATTCAAATAGAGGTAGTCGAGCATCGCTTTTTCCGGATCGGCGAGTAAGTACTTTCCGTGCGGGGTTGTATGGGCCGTGTATCCAAAAAAAAGACGGGGAGTAACATGATGATAGATAAACGCTCCGAAAGAATTGGTAAACCGTCGGGTTGTCCGTGTTGTTACCGAAGTCGTACCATACACCATTTCGGGGATGAGGCCATGCTTTCTTAATATGCTTTCACTGCTGATGTAGCTTGGCCCGTAGAGCAAAAAGGCGATTTCTTCTTTTTGGATACCGTCCTTTCTATCGTTAAAAACATAGATGCCTCTTTTCACCTTGTCTATCAGTCCTTGCTTCTTCCACAAGGTCAACTGGGAAGGAAAAAGAACCGCTCCTCGAATGCGTATATCTTGGAGCGTAAAATAGGGATTTTTTATCAAATTGCGTACATCAGTGTATTTCATTAAATTATAAAATTTTATAATCTACTGAAATGATACTATTCCGCTTCCTTTTTGTCAATCCGCATCAAAAAATTCCCTTGAAATTCCTCAAGCGCCCTGAACACTGGGTTTCTGAATAATGCTTTCAAGTTTTTCAACACGAGTTCGCAATTGTAAAATCTCATCCCCGTGGCGAACGCGCATCTCTGCATTTTTATCCATCTGATCGAACATTCTATCAATGACCTTGCGTACGTCAGCCAATTCTCTGCGAACCCATTCGATATCTCTCTGTTTTGCGGCTTCGGCAAAACCGTCCGAAACCATACGGGCAAGCTCTTCGATACCCTCGCGGAGATCTGCTTTTGTCGCAAGCGGCCTCACTGCATCCTTGAGATCGTCCTTTGTGGCGAATGATTTGAGATCGTCCTTTGTGGCAAGACCGCTTAATTTTTCATCTAAATATTCTTTTGTAAGCTCCATAATTTTGAGACTGGTGAAAAACGTTTTTTACCGACCTATTGAGGGCTTTCATTGAATAAAAGCGCTCACAGATAACGCCTCTGGATCCCGCAACCATGTGCGGGATGAGTCTG
>JACQWH010000070.1 GCA_016209345.1 Candidatus Uhrbacteria bacterium | reverse complement strand
GGTGTGTATATGCCATATCCACGCAGTGTAGCGCGGAAACTCTGAAAGCCCTAAGTGTTGCACTTGCTTATTGAACTGATGACGCTGAAAATTGGTGTCAGGTACAATTTCCGGAGAAATTGAACCGGACACCAATTTACTCTACGAATATACGAATAGGATTGAAGGGCGGATGCGCGATGGCGATCCGCCCTTCTTTGTTGTTCGCGGGCTATTGGCCGACCGCTTCCCAGGGGCCTTCCAGCATGAACTGGCGGGGCTTATATTCCGCCCGCTCGACGAGCTGGGCAACTCGTCCCTCGAAGATTCTCAAGTGCCCGCTGGTGCCGACGACGTTGGCCGTCTGTTGCAAGACAGAAGCCATCTCGGGGTCCGTGAAGCTCCCTGACTCCAGGACGTCCAGGAGCGCCTCGAACGCTCCCAGCTCCCCTCCCACGATGGAGAATGGAGCCAGGGCAAGATTTTTCAGCTTTCGGCCAGCCGCGAGATCCATTGATTCCATTGTTACCTCCAATTTTTTGCGCGAACACACCCATTCTGCCCCCCCTCGCGGAATGTCAACCCCGTTAGAGATCGCGAGGGCTCACAGCGCGTCTTTGTCTCTAACGGGGTCAACCCCGCTCCGGGCGCATATTTACTTTGGTTCATAACGGAGGTATGATATTCACGCTATGGATTTACAGAAAGGACTGGATCCCGGCCTCCGCCGGGATGACAACGATGAAGAAGAGCCATTGAGCGTTTCAACGCGGAACGTCAATTTAATCGTAGAATATTGCAAAAAAGGGGGCATCTCACCGGATGCTCTTTTGTCCGGGCTTGGGTATCCGGAAAGCTATCTGACCAGTCCGGACAACTGGATTCCCTTTTCGGTGTTTCGGGAAATTACCAAGCGCGCGCGTATTTTGCACGACAACGATCCGTCTGTGTTTTATGAAATCGGTGCATCATCAACCAGCGAGGGCGGCTTGGGCATGCTTGAGGTCATGAAGCGTATGCTCGCCTCGGTGTTTGCCGATCCGACGGTACTCGTGAAGCGCGTGCCAAAGTACAATCAGTATTTTAACAAGACAAAGGACATCCATCTGCTCGATCATGGCAGAAGCCACGCATACTTTAAGGTAAAATTTCGCGACCATGTTGATCCGGTGCATGATTTTCACTCCGGCCCGATTGTAAAAGGCGTGATTGCCGGCATTCCGCATATATGGAAACAGCCGCACGCCGACGTGCAGGAGGTTCTGCTTGAATACGATGTTGTGCGTCTTCTTCGCGAACAGTTTTCAATTCTTTCCGAAGTAAAAGACGATATTTTTTTCATAGAAGGCGAACCCCACGGTCGTGCCGTGGGATTGCTCAAAGAAAAAGTTGGTGATGGCTTTCACTATGCGGGATCACATCGCGATCCGCATGAGTCAGACGAGCATCGCGGTGTTTTGATTACCAAGGACTATCGATATAAAAATTATCTTCTTCTTCAACAGGGACAGATTTACAACGCCCCCTACTTTATTTTACGCATGAAGTGGCAGTATGTACCATTTCATCGACGCATGCTTAAAACACTGCGTGCGGCGCGGCCCGAACAGGCCGATAATTATTTGCAGGAAATTGAAGACCGTGCGAGCTATTTCCAGCGCTATTCGCAGGAACTTGAAGATGCGGTGCGCCAGCGCAATAAAGTGATTTCGGAAGAAAAGAAGGAAACAGAACGCTTAAAGAATGAGCTGTCGGCAATTTTGAGCTCACACCTGCCAACAGACCTCGTGGCGCGCATGACGATTCACAAACTTGCGCCAAAGCGCCACAGTGGCGTGGTGTTTTTTGCCGATCTCGTGGGATTTAGCAAGCGCGTACATTCAACCGATGATTTTGGAGGGATGATGGTAGAGCTGAATAGGTACTGTGAAATTTCAAACACCGTTATTCGTTCGCGCAACGGGTGGGTCTACAAATACATGGGGGACGGCATTATGGAGGTGTTTGGCGGATACAAGGAAAACGAGGATTACCCGATTTTGACGCATAACGCATTGGAGGCGGCGACAAAAATTGGTATACTGGTACGGGAGATGGGCTGGGACATTCGCATCGGTATTGAGTACGGTGACTTTATCGCCGGTGAAATCGGCCCGGCCGATGATCGTATATGGGATTTTTTGGGCGAGACGATAAATTTTGCGGCGCGCCTTGAACAAACCGCGGGCGTCAACGAAATTCTTATCGGCCCCAACGCCTATGCCTTTGTGGCAGACGAGGTTGTTGTTGAGGAAAAGATCATCACCATGAAAAACATGGGCGAGCAGACCGTCTATGCGTTTAAAGGTTTTTCCAATGACGAGAACGGCGCGTTACCTGCATAACATTTTTTACAGCGTGTATTTTTACACGGTTTTTTTGGCGCTCCTCTATCTTTTTTTTCTCTACGGACACCTGCGGTTTGGAGACAGTAAACGCGCAAAAAATATTGAGCAGTGGCGAGAGCTTTCTTTGAAGCTGATTGACGCGCTTTTTTTCCTGGCGCACGTTCGTATTAAGACGGTTGGACGCGAGCATATTCCCTCCTGTCCGGTCGTGTTTGCCGCAAACCACCAGAGTTATCTTGATCCCCTCGTCATCTTGCATATTGTTCGCCGGCCCTTTGCCGCCATAACGGCGCCCTTTGACGAGTTCCCGCCCATCATTCGGCGCTGGTTTGCGCATATGGGGTGCATTAGCGTTTCGCGCGATGTGTTTGAGGAGCTGAAGTACAAGGAAACGATTCATGCCGAGAAAGCAATTGCCGCGTGCGTTGATACGCTAAAAAAAGGGATGTCACTCCTTATTTTTCCCGAAGGGCGCAGGGAGTTTAAAAAGCATCTTCTCCCCTTTCACCTCGGCGTTGCAAAGATCGCGCTTGAATCGTGTGCGCCCGTTGTGCCTATTGTCCTTGAGCACATTGATACATTTTTCCCAACCCACCGCGTGATACTTCACCCGGTTCATCTGAGCGCAATCATTACTCCCCCTGTCGAGCTCTGGAATATTTCACCAACTATCTTGGAGGACGTTATGTACGTAGAGAAAAGAATAAAAAAGTATCTTCCAAAATCGTATTTTTCAGAGCGGAGCATTCCCCATCTTCCCCATGGAAAGCGGGCTGCATTTTTTGATCTTGACGATACCCTCACGCGCTCCAATATCTATCAAAAACTGGTTGCGCGATATCTCATGGCGCACGTTAGCGCCGGTAACTTCCAGAAAATTCCGCGCCTGGTTGTAAGGCGGATATTGCTCAAGCACGGATTTTTTTATCTCGCCGCCATTCGCATGCTGAAAGGCATTCGCACATCAGATTTTTTACGCGGATTTTACGGGTATATCAGAAAGCACAAAAAAGAGTTGTTCTATCCCCAGATGCTTGAGCTTATCAGACACCACCAAGAAAAAGGAAACAAGGTATTCATTGTCAGCGAGGAGCCGCAAGATATTCTCGATTCGATTTCAAAACTGCTCGGTGTTCCGTGTTTTGGGACGGTGCTGGAAAAGAAGAGGGGCGTGTTTACCGGTGAGGTCATCGGGCACATCATGAAGGATGAGCACAAACGCGACAAAGTAATTGAGCTTGCGAAAAAGCACAACCTTGATTTATCGAAAAGCTATGTGTATGGTGATTCAGAGCATGATTATGCGATGCTCCGGAGCGTGGGGCACGCGGCGCTTGTGAATCCAAAGAGAACGTTGAGGGTACGCGGGAAGGGTCTTGGCTTTCGGATCATAAAAGAAACATAATACGGGCTCGTATGACCGCATCAAAGGAATCAATGGAAGGGCAAGGGTACAAACGTTCCCCTGACAATGGACAGATGGAATTGGAACAGGACAGATTTGCGGCAATTCTTGATGAGATTTCCGCGGAGCTTCATAAGAGGTATCCGGAGGAAATGGAAACACGGACAATTCAGAGAAACATCGCGGAGAAGAGCACCCCCCAAGTTATTCATGGCGCGCACATGATTTCAGCGCAGGATGTTGCTCGGGAGCGGGCGATGGGTGTCATGGATGCCGTCCTTTTAAAAATGGAAGAAAAAAAGACGATTGACCAAGCCCTTGATGAGCTTGTAGAAAGGGGGGCGATTAAGAAAAAAGATACGCGCGAGATTGTTCGAGAGGAGGAAGCGCGAAAAGCTCTGTCCGCATTTTTTGAACATTTGGCGGGTTATAAGTATAGGGAGGCAACCGAGGATTTAGAACGATATGCCGCTACCCATTATGGGTTAAAAGGTACAGAGGCGGCAGTGAAAGAATGCGCGACTCTTCTTGAGAGGACGTTTGAGTGGGCGGACGCGACAGCCGACAGCTGGAGATTGCGCCTTGATCGAGATTTTGGAGAACGGGTTGAAGGTTTTTTTGTTGCGTATGAGGAGAGAGATGCTCATCGAGCCAGCTGCCCGACGGAGAGGTTTCGTACCCTTGTTGACCGGTTCTTGTTGCCCGCGGTTGTCTTGCTTGCCGAAAAAGCCCTTTCGACCGACGACGCAACTCGATTTATGAAAATCGTTGATTACTTTTCAGATTTGTTGTTGGGAGATCGGGCGGCTTCATTGAATAAAGAGAGGGCTCCTGGCGATGTGCGAAAAATAAAAAAAGAATTGAAGAGAAGAATTCGGGCTCTTTCCACGAGAAGAGAAGGAGACGACGAGGAAGAAGCAGAATTACGCAGGAGAGGCGCGGGGGTTATTTTTAGCATTGGTTCTGCCGTGGGGGTGTTTAAAAGGGTGGACGAGGACAGTATAAGGCGCGATATAATCGGCATTGGCGTGGTTCCCGATAAAGAGTAGTACGCGACTACATGGGTAATTCTTTTATGGCGTGGATAATGAGCGGTGTAGTAGTGATAACCGTTATTGGCAGGGAGTGAAGTGTTTGTCGCGAGAGCGGAATCGTGTTTGAGACGAAGATTTTTTTGAATTTAATTTTTTGGAGTGTTTTGACTGCATTTGCGGAAAACACCGGATGGATAACGGCAAGATAGAATGTTTTAAAGCCATGTTTTTTGAGCGTGCGAACCGCCGCCGCAACGGTGGTGCCGGTGTCAAGAATGTCATCAACGACAAGCGCGGTTGAGCCGCGCTTGTCGCCGAACAGTTTATGCGCGTGGATTGTTCCGGTTTTTGGATCACGATGTTTCTTGAGCCAGCATACCGGTAGTGAAGGATTGAATAAGTTGCGGAATTGTTCGGCGCGCTTTTTTCCGCCATGATCGGGCGAGACAACGGTGAGCATACTGGATTTCTTTACAGTTTTTTTTACCGCCGCGATAAATTCCGTGGTGCCCTCGATCGATACAAGAGGAATGGGAGAATGTTTTGTCGTGAGAGTATTGTGCAGATCGACAGTAATAATGCGTGTCGCGCCGCCTGCTTCAAAAAGCTTCAAAAAAAGATCGGCGGGGAGATGGTCGCCATTGCGCACGACGCGATCCTGGCGACTGTAGCCGAAGTACGGCACAACGAGTATGATTTTTTTTGCGCCATTTCTCTTGAGGGTATCAAGAAGCAGGAGCGTTTTGAGGAGATTGTCGCTAGGCGGTTCGGTGCGCCCCAGAACAATGGCCCGTTTTGTTTTTTTTGCGATGCGTAAAAACCACTCACCGTTCGTGAATTGACGCCATTCGGTATTCCGCGCAAAATGTTTATCAAGTTTTTTTGCGATGGATAGTTCAAGCGGCCGCGGGTTGGGCAAGGTATATGCGTTCATATTTCGTATGTCATCCCGGCGTAGGCCGGGATCCAGTCGTTAAGAGTCGTATCACCTCTTCATCGGTCGTCTGCGGAAACTCTTCATAGAGCTGTCCGACAGCGGAGAAGAATGGCGGGATCTCAAGAACAATAAGTTCGTCGGCTTCTCCCCGAAGCATATCAACGGTATCTTTCGGGCCACCCGGCAGGGCAATAATAATTTTTTTTGGATGTTCCGTCCGAATTGTGTGTATCGCGGCGCGCATGGTCAGTCCGGTTGCGATACCATCATCGACAAGGATGACTATTTTATTGTTGAGAACGCGCGGTGGAAGCCCCTTGCGATAGGTAATGAAACGTCGTTGTGATTCTTTTCGCTCTCGTTTTACAAGGATGTCGAGAATTTCATCGCCGTAGCGCTCCTTTTCCATTTTATTCCAAACCACTTCCCCGCCTTCGGCGAGAGCGCCGATCGCATATTCTTCATTGTCCGGCGCGCCTATTTTACGCGGCACGACAATGTCGAGTGGCGCATGGAGCGCATCGGCAATCACGCGTCCGAGTACCACACCGCCACGCGGCAGGGCGATAATGACGACATCGGGGGTGTCTTTGTATGACGCAAGTTTGTCTGCCAGCTGTCGGCCGGCATCTTCCCTATTTTTGAATGGCATATACGTATCGAGACCCCTATAGTATACTATAGAGATAATAATTGGCGAATACGTATGAATACACCATTTGAAATCCCGGCGCGCTATTGGACGCGGTTTGTATGCGCGTGTTTGTTGACGGTTTTTGCGCTGCCGCTTGCCGGATACGCGCTGCACATCCCTCCCCGCATTACATTTATTTCCGTGACGAGCATGTTGGCGATAGCACTGGCAGGTTTTTTGTTTTTCGGAACGCGGAAAAGCGACCATGGCGCGCGGGGGGTCGTATTTATTTTTTGTGCATTTCTTTCAATCATTGTTATAAAATTTTTGATTACGCCATTTGGAGTTTTTCTCCCTGTGCTTGAGGATGAGGTACAAAGGCATTCGACTCCTTACCCCCTCGGCATTTTTTCGCTTTTTTTCTCAGCCGTTGGCACGTTTTTTTTCTACAGAGTGATTTGTTTCTTTTGTGAGCGTTTTTTTGGGCGTCGGTTATTTTTTAAGAAGAGCGAAAGAAGGGACGGCGATCGCCTCCTCACCATTATCAGCAGGGCTGTCTTTGTCCTGATTGGTGTTCCCATCCTCCTGCTCATTATTGCCGAGCCGGCAGTTCTCCTTATTCCCGCGTTTCTTCTTCTTCCCTTCGCGGCACAGGCAGGAGTGTTCTTTGAGCCGTTGTATGGATGGCTTACGGCAGCCCTTATCCTTATTTTTGCTGTATGTTACGCGCTCGCGTGCAGAGATGCGAAGAAGAAAGACGGCGAGGACAATGAGCGGTCGCACATTCGATCGCTTGCATGGACTTCAACCGCGCTTCTTTTTTACGTTCATTTTTTTTGGATATTTTCCGTGAAGATTTTTGCATTAGTGTTCTCGATCGCATCATATAGGTCGTCACCTTTTTTCCCTTAATGTTATTTGTTTCGCTCAGTACGTGATATAATTTTATTGTTGGAGCCCTTTGAAAATTTGTGCATGAAAGGATGCTGAGGTGAAGAAGTTTTCGCAGGTTTTTGGTATCATTGCCGGTGCACTTGCTGCCGCGTGCGCACCACTCGTTCCGACAAGCGGTTCGGAGCGCATGGTCGTTGCTGGTGGAAGGGCGGGTGATGTATCGACGGCAACCGTCATTACGACGGGATCCCCACAGCCGACACAGCCACTGGCAGCTCCTGTTGTGACCACACAAGATCAACACGCGGTCGTTTTCCAGCAAGAGATCGCAACGAGTGATAGCGGAATAATAATCCGCTTCAGCATTGCGGCCAAGGACGGTCAGGAGTTCCCCAAAGAGGGAGTGCGGCTTGAGGTTGATCGGGCAAAACTCGGTCTTGCCGAAAGTGATGTACCCCGTCTCTACCAAGTCCGCGATGATCAGTTCGGGCAAACTGAGCTTGTCGACGCGGGACAACAGACCCGAACAATGCAAGCTTTGTCCCCGGCAGGCATCATTATTCCAATGGCTGGAAATTTTCTCCTCGCGTTAAAGGAGAGGTTTTCATTCGTGGATGATGTAATCGAGGCAATCCCGGAACTCGATGCCAAGGATTACGGCATGTTCCCTGTCATGGGAGATGGCACCATCGGCCCGAGGATGTCGCAGGCAGGTTCGGGTCAGGACGTCGTTGTCATGATCGGCAGCTATCCCGTGACAGTCTCAACGTGGACGCAAGACGAGTCGTTTCCGGTAAAGGTCAATGTCTTTATGCACCCCGGGAGTGGGAGCGAGAGTCGTACCGGCCCCTACTCCTTTTCGGAGTGGGTGAAGTACAATACCAACTTGTCGCCCCGCAAGGACGAGCTTGCGGGGGCGGTTCGCGGATACTTCGTCGATAGATGGAATACCCGGCTTGGTCCGGATATGGGCGCCTCGGTTTTCAACGCAAATCGGCAGACAAAGTTCGACCAGGGGACACCGTGGGTCCACGTATGCCATAGCGCTGGGTGCAACGAGGCAACAAGCGCCTGGCTCAATGATGGCATGCATCGGTATAACGACCTTGGACGGATAGAGCTGGCGCCCGCGCGCGGTGGATCGCAGTATGAGACCCCTGAGCTCATATACGCGACGATCGCGAAACTGCACCTCTCGCCGTTCATGTCGCTTGTCTATCTCCTGTCTCTGCGTGATGCGGGCGAATTGAACTTCAGTGGCAAGGGGACGGCGCCAATCGCAGCCCTGCTTGTTGGAAAACCGCAGACCCTTCTCAATGAAAATGGACGGACGCTTGCCTGGGATGGTCGGAGCGTGGGCATCCCCAACACAACCTATTCCTGGTTCGCACTCGGAGACATTTCGCTGCCGTTTCTCCAGAAAAGGATTTCGGAGACGGTTAAATATAGGGCGACACCGTGCGGGAGCGATATTCCGAAAGACCAGAGGTACGTTGATCTTCGTACGGGAGAATGCTACTACAACTACGCCCAGAAACTCGATTTTTTGGAGAAGTGGTATGCGACCGAAAGTGTGGGGGTGCGGGATGTTATCGCGGCATACGTTCCGACGGTTGATCCGGATACGGTGAAGAAAGCCGAGGAAACCGTGCTGTCGCCCAAAGCACTCCGGTACGCGATTCCTTGGAAGGGGGACAAGCAGTTCAAGGAGCGGTTTGAAAGGGACGCGCTCCCTCTCGGCTGTTTCCTCATCGCGCGGTCCCCGTCTATAGTTCCCAGCGACCCACTCCCCAATGAGAATATACTCTGCGATTGCGCGGTCCCGGTCGCTCAGCAACTGCGACTAAAGGACGGCAGATCGATTCTCAAGACGGGTTCCACATATAGGAGTTTTGGGATTGATGAGGGCGCCGTTCAGGAACGGCTTCCCCCCACGGTCCGGAAATTCAAGATTGTGAAAATGAATCACGCGGATGTCGCGACCGGCAGTCCGGAAACGTGGGACATCAAAAATCAATACCTCCTCGAGCGGCGGCAGAAGCTCCGCGATGAGGAGAATAATCTTGTTCTCACGGATGAGGACAAGTGGATGCTCAAGGCGTACGTCGTCCCCCAATATCCCGAAAGGATTGGGTTTGATCCTATGTCCAACGGGATATTCTATGGGCGGCGGATCTACACCTTCTATCCCGAGCAATTCACCTACACGCAAAATCCTCTTCTGCAAACAGGGCAGAAGAATCGGGTGAGGGTGATTGGCAGGGGCTACTCTTTCATCGAGAAGGAGTGGTACAACGGAGATACTGGCGGTTATGACAGGTGCACCAACTGTCTTGAAACTGAGCGCTGGACTATAAATCGCGACTTCATAAAGCGCAATGGCCGGTGGCACCTCGTCCGTCTGCCGAATGAATAAGGGACATCAACACGAATCGCGCAACAGAAAGGAGGGCGCGCGGTTTTTAAATTTTGACCTGCGGTAGGTCCGTTTCCTCGCGTACCGCATCACCATACGCGAGGAAATTTACGGCGCATGAACATGGTATGAGGATCCTTGCCAAAGGATCATTTTTGATATTGTTTTCAGTTCAAACTCGTGATAGAGTAATAAGCGATATTGGTACTAGCGATTAGTGCTTGTGTTCACTAACCCCTATACCCTAACCCCTATACCCTGTACGGCATGTTTCTCCAAAAATTAGAAGTCCAAGGATTTAAATCATTCGCAGAAAAAACAACATTCCTCTTCCCCGCGCGAAAAGGCGATACGTGCGGCATAACGGCAATCATCGGGCCGAACGGATCCGGGAAAAGCAATATTGCCGACGGGGTGCGCTGGGTGCTTGGCGAGCAAAGCTTGAAGCTCCTGCGCAGCAAGCGCGCCGAGGATGTCATTTTTTTCGGGTCGGGCCAGAAAGCGCAAAAGGGATTTTGCGAGGTGTCGTTATTTTTTAACAATGACGACCATGCCATCCCCCTTGATACCGCCGAGGTGGTAATAACCCGGCGGTTGTTTCGCGACGGAGCGTCGGAATATCTATTGAACAGAAACAAGGTGCGGCTTTCTGACATCATACTGTTGCTTGCCCAAGCCCAGATGGCGCAACGCAGCTACAGTGTCATCGGGCAGGGCATGATTGATACGATTTTGCAGACGCCGCCCAGCGAACGTAAAGAGTTTTTCGACGAAGCGGTCGGGGTGCGACAGTACCAGATAAAAAAAGATTCGGCACTGAGCAAGCTGAAGAGCACCAACGAAAACTTGAACACCGCGGAACTTGTCTTGCGGGAGCTTGAGCCCAAAATGAAATTTTTTACCCGTCAGCTCAAACGACTGGAGGAGCGCGAAGAGATTGAAAAAGAGTTGCGTGGCCATTTGGTCGCCTATTATAATACGGTATGGAACGATCTTGAGAGTCGGAGGGATGGATTTGCCCATGAGCGCGACGCACTGCAAAAGACGGTCGATCGTTTGACAAAAGAGCAGGATGCCTGCGCCGCAACCTTTGCCGCAGAAGAAAAGAAGGCGCATTTGGACGACGGGGGTTCTTTTCAGGATCTCCAGCAATCGCTGGCAACAATGCAAAACGAACGACAGCAGATTATGACCCGCTTGTCGGTGCTGGAGGGGCGTCTGCAGACGGATTTGATTAAAACGGGGAAAGGCCAGCTGGCCTGGCTTACTCAAAAGCATGACGAGCTCCGCGCTTCCGCGGGCCGCGCCTCCGACGATAGGGCTGCCCTTACCGCAGACATGGCAGTACTGGAAAAGCAAGAACAGGCACTCCTTTCAGAATACACCGCCAGTGAGGACGAAAAGCCGGAAGCGGCAGACGACGATACGCGCTTTGAGCACATGCTCTCGCTTATTGATGCGGCCCTCGCGCTCAACGAGGAGGGCATGCGCTCCACGACGCCGCTTGAGAAGATGCGTGAACTTTTTTCTCATCTCAAGGATCGTCTTGCTGCGATGAAGGCATATCTTGCCAATCAAGTCAAGAGATATGCTGTTCGCGGTGAACATGACGCATCCATAAAAAAACGAACAGCTCTTTCCGAGGAGATTCGCGCGCTCGGGACGCGCAAGGAAGTTCTTAAAGAGCGATTGCGCCTGCGGTCAGAAGAGGAATGGAAGATTAATGCGGAGATTGAACAGATAGCGCGCGAATTGGAGTATTTTGCGGCTTCGGATCAGACAGAACAGCAGCGCGCGCTGATGCTTGAAAAAGAGGAACGTGCCGGCCGGCGCGATATTCTTGAAAAAGAAATAGCCGCGGTTCAGCGCGCCGTTGACTCTTTGTACGACAAAGAAAAAGAAAAAGGACGCCGTCTGCTTGAGTTGCAAAAAGAGCTCACTGCTTTGGGCAGAGAGCAGGAGGGGTATCAGCAGGAGCTGACGAAACGGCATCTGGAAATCGCAAAACTCGAGGCGCACCTGGAAGAACTGCTGCAAAAAATTTGTGACGATCTCCATGTCGAAGAGGCGACGCGCGATGAGATTATTCAAAAAACAGAAACGCCTGTTTCCGTGCTTGGGTTCTCGAAGAATCCCGACCCTATCGTTATGGATGAAACGCGGAGCGCCATTGAGCGGCTCAAGCGCAAGGTAGAACAGATTGGAACGATTGACGAGGGGTTGGTGAGCGAACACGAAGAAACAAAACAGCGGTATGAATTTCTGACAGCCCAAGTTGCCGACCTTCAATCGGCAAAGGAGTCGCTCCGTACGGCAATCGATGAACTAGAGGCCATCATCCGAGATCGGTTTGAAAAAAATCTTGAGGGTATCAGTAAAAAGTTTACGCACTATTTTCAACAATTATTCGGTGGCGGCACGGCGCGGATATGTATTGTGCGCCAACAAAGAGAGGAAGCCGAGAGCGGAGAGGAAGAGAACGATGACAGTTCGCCGTCTTCAAGCGATGAGATTTCGGGTATTGAAATAGAGGCAACGCCGCCGGGCAAGAAGTTTAAGAGTTTAGGATTTTTGTCGGGCGGGGAAAAAACACTTACCGCAATCGCGCTTCTCTGCGCCATCTTGGCTCAGAACCCCTCTCCCTTTGTCATTCTCGACGAGGTCGATGCGGCGCTCGACGAGTCCAACGCCAATCGTTTTGCCGAAATTATCAAGGATCTTTCATCGCAGACCCAGTTTATCCTCATTACCCACAATCGCGTGACGATGCACATCGGGGACGTGCTATACGGTATCACGATGGGGACGGACGGCATCTCCCACACCCTCTCGCTTGACATCGGGTCTCTAGATGGTATAGTTTAGTGCAAGCTTTCAGCTTTCAGCTTATAGCTTTTAGAGGGCATCTAGAAGCTAGAAGCTAACAGCTAACAGCTAGGACATGTTAATGATTCGCCTCGCACGTCGCGGGAAAAAGAACAAGCCGTTTTTCCGTGTTGTTGTTTCGGAAAAAGCGCGCGATCTTTTCGGCACCGCGCTGGAGATCCTCGGCCACCACAATCCAATAGGGAAAGAAAAGGAAACCGTTTTGGACAAGGAGCGGATTTTGTATTGGCTGTCAAAAGGGGCGCAGGCCTCTCCGACGGTTGCCAACCTTTTGATACAGCACAAGATTATCGAAGGGAAGAAGATTGTTAAAAAAATTGCCAAGAAAAAAGAAAAAAAGAAATAGCAGGATTGACAGACGTTCAGATTTTTTGTGTAATGAATGAAGAGATCTCTCGAAAAGATTGCACTGAATAAATGGTCGACAGTGTTGAAAACAGACGGAAGACAATGTAATCCTTGATTTGCCAATACGATGCAACAGTATAGCGATGTAGAGTTTGTTGAGATGGTCGTGAAAGCGATCGTCAATCATCCCCAAGATGTATCTACCAAACGTACGATTGATGAGCGCGGAGTTCTGATTACGCTTCACATCAATCAAGAGGACATGGGATATGTCATCGGGCGAAAAGGGCAGACCGCCCGCTCGATTCGGACGCTTCTCAAGATTGTCGGCGCCAAGAGCAATGCTCGCGTAAATCTCAAGATTTATGAGCCGGAAGGATCACGCCGCAACCCGTATGCGCGTACCGATGACACTCATGCGGATATGGATGTCAAAGTGGATACGAGCATGGTTGACGACTTGAAGATCTAAAAGACAACAACCAATCAGAAAAGAACCCCGTTTCCTCGGGGTTCTTTTGAAAAGCAGCGCCTATGATGCGATTTGATATTATTACTATTTTTCCGAGATTTTTTGATTCATTTGCGACAGAGAGTTTGTTTGCAAAAGCGCAAAGTAAAAAAATTATTTCTCTGCGCGTGCATAACTTGCGCGATTTTACCAAAGACAAGCACCGCACCGTTGACGACAGGCCCTACGGCGGCGGCGCGGGAATGCTCATGAAGGTTGAGCCCATTGTGCGCGCACTGAAGAAAATAAAAAAAACAAACCGGCCGCGAGTCATTCTCCTCTCCCCTGCCGGCACGCAATTCACGCAAAAAAAAGCGGCAGGATTTGCAAAAAAATACGATCAGCTCATTTTTATCTGCGGCCGCTACGAAGGGGTGGACAGCCGCATCAAACACTATATAGACGAAACAATCTCTGTCGGCCCATACGTCTTAAACGGCGGCGAGGTTGCGGCGATGGCGGTGATAGAATCGGTTTTTCGTCTTATTCCCGACGCGCTTGGCAACCCAAAATCACTGAAAGAAGAGTCGTGGAGTAGCGACACTGACAAAGAATATCCCCAGTATACCCGCCCCGAAGTGTTTGATGGCCACCGTGTTCCCAAGATACTATTAAGCGGCGACCACAGAAAGATAGCCGAGTGGCGAACGGGGAGGGCGCGTTGATTTTCAGGCGGATAGGGCAACAGAACTAAAAGGGTTTGTCAAAGAGCGCTCCCCAGCCGAGGTGCGGCAGATGAGTGTGCGATAAAGAGGTTGATTACAGACACCATGCCAAGCCGTATGTTTGTGAAATACTTTGAATTACGAAACTACCAATAATGCCCCGCGTTGTCATTCCCGCGAAGGCGGGAATCCAGTCAATAAAATGATTTTTCTTGTGGGCTGGATCCCGGTCCCCGATCCAGTCGGGGACAGGCCCTCACGCGCAGGGATGACAGTTTCGTAATTCAAAGGAAATAGCTACTTCGCGCCCAAGAAACTTACTATTTTTTGTTCAAGAATAGAGCTAAAGTCCTTGAGATGCATAGCATGGCTCGCAGGGAGAAACTCTCTAAGCTCACCCCGAAAATTAATTTTTGTTTTCCTGAGCAGGGTAAGCACCGAAATAAGATTTTCTTTTTCTTTAACCAGCGGATAATTTCCGCAAAGCAAGAAAAAATAATCATAAAAGTCCCTGGGTTTTTGTCTATTGATAAGCGCTTCCATTTTTCCTTGAATGATTTCTTCTTGCGATAAATGAACAAGCGTATATGCGGGGACATAATCATTTTCAATCAGTGTCCGCGTGCCTGGTGCGCTTTTACTTTTTCGCAGTGATACTTCTATCTGAATGGGAATCGCCTTTTCATACGCAAAAAAAGTTGCAATACCTATATACCCTCCCGTTGTAGGTTTTCCCTCAATTAATTCTACGCGAATACCCGTATGCTCTATATTCGAAAGGGTGGCAATGAAAATTTCTTCCACCCCCTCTTGAGTGATGTTGGCGCCAGTAAAATCAAGATCTTCAGAAAAACGAGGACTATGGAAAATAATACGAAGCGCCGTGCCTCCCTTGAAAAGAAGTTTCTCTGATCCCGCCTGCTGATATAGAAATGATAAAAACAGATGCTGACAGTACTCTCTGACAACATTCTGAATTGATGTTTGTGTTTGGTTAGTAAATTTTTCGAGGTTTCTTATATTCAGCATAGATTTTTTCTACGAGTGATACCATGGTTGGTCGTTCAAACAGTGTGATGAATGCCATGAGGCGGGATTTTTTAATACTACGCAATTCCAATCGATCATTTAAGGATACTCGTTTTAGGTCTACAAAATAAAGATAATCAGCCAATGCTTTTTCCGGGTCGGCGAACAGTACGCTGTCTTTATCAATCCGTCGTAAACCATAGCCGGTAAATGCCTTTATTTTAATACGCTGGTATATAAAATTTCCCCTTGGTGTTAGAAATTCTCGCGTTATTTTTGTGGTAACCGAGGTGGTCGCATACACCACTTCGGGAATAATGCCATAGTGCGAGAGGGCTGTTTCCATGGAAATATATGAAGGCGCATAGAGTTTGTTCGCGATGAAAGAATTGGACACGGTACTGTCCCTGATTATATAAAAGCCATTGCGCAGCTTTACGAATAACCCACTGCTTAAATTGGTTGAAATAAAATTAGTCGCTCTTTTTGCGGATACATTAAAAATGCCCGCGAACTCCGAAGGTGTAAAAACCATGATCCCCATGGATTTAAGCATCTCTTCCACTTGTATGCGTTTTAGTTTTTCTGCCATATTCCAGTAAAAATGAAATTGATATACTCAGTATGACAGGTATGAATAGTATGTCAAATATACGTATGTGCGGTGTTGTGTGTGCGTGCGGTTGATTGACAAAGAGGGTGCGCGGGGGTATGGTTGAAATGTAATGCGCGCCCGTTTTGGGCTTCTACAAGGAGGAACAATATGAAGTCCAAGATGATGGCGGCTCTTTCGGTCGTTTTTTTTGTTTGCACGGTGGGTGGCGCGGGGTGCAATGTGAGCGTCGGGACGCTCAACGCGTGGGGGTTCCTGAGCTGGGGCGGCGCGTCCGCTCCGGCAGAGACGTCCACGTCCGCCCCGACAGAGGTGACCCCGTCGGCGGCGCCGATCGACCCGGGCGAGTTGGCCCGGGAGATCGTTAAGAATCTCCCGACGCCGTCCCCCACGGCGACGCCGAGCCCGTCGCCGACCCCCGCGCCCGGAGAACGGCTCCGGGAGGGGGTCTGGTTCCGGCCACGGATGGCCGAGGACCAGGCGAGTGGGTCGATGATCGCAGAGGGTGCCCGAGTGCGCGTCAAGCTCTCGGGCAAAAAAAAGGCGCCACTGGTCATGGCGCCCCGCTCCGAACCACCTGACAAGTGGTTCGGGGTCGGCCTGCTCGGGCTGGTGCCCGAGCAGGACTGGCTCGCCGTCACGGTTGACGGCGAGGGACGGTTTTGGTTCTTCGGAACCAAGGCCGTAGTAATAATAACGGAGGAGGCGATCTTAACGGAGTAAGATCGTCTCCTCCAGCCGGTCGCGGTGCGGCGAGCGATCGCTCGCGTCACGATCGGCACAAGTTTTAGTGGGCGGTGTTGTTGCATTCGCCCACTATTTATTTTCTCGAATTTTAAAATTGTCATCCCGAGCGAAGTAATGTCATCCCGAGTACCCCCGAGGGACGAGGGATCTATGTTTTCAGTCGGTAGAATCAATTTCCAACACTACTTACAAATATCGTACTGTGCCACGCATTTGTTTCGCGCTCATCCCCCGTTACGGTGATTTTTATGATGCCGTTTTCAGAAACATCAAAACTTGGAACGGACAGCGCGTTGTCGCGGAACAATATGTCGAGATTAGAGTTTGCCTGTGTGATGACGGGCGGGCTTGATGCATCGGTTTTGAATACGCCCTTCAACGTATACGAGCCGCCGTTTCCGTTCGCTGGATTTCGCTGGATGATTTTTACTTCAATGGAATAGAGCGCATTGGGCCGGACAGAAAGCCGGTTGATGGTTGCCGTTGGCACCCATGAAGTCGTCAGTATTTTTCCTTGATATATGGTGTAGTTTGGCTCATCACCCGAAGATACCGCCGCAGAGAGACCGAATACTTGCTTGCCGATGCCGTCATCGGAAAGCTGTTTTTCATGAAGATCAAGCGTTGCTGTTGGGGCGATTGTCCCGATGCCGATACGCCCATCTTTATCAACAGCAATCCCCTTGCTTAATGGATCAAGGAGTGATTGTTGCGCTTTGGCAACCTCAATCAAGTAGGCGGTCAGCTTATCATATTCAAGTCCCTTCATTCCATCTTTATTTGTTGAGACAAGTTCGGGGAATACCCTTTCTACATCCTGCGCTATCAAACCAAAATGCCTATTCGTTTTTAGATCTTTTCCCGCCGCGACATCGGTTTTCCAATTAAAATATACACCGTTAAGTTTGCCGAGCGAGTTCAGCACATTCATTTCATCTGTCAGAGGAACAATATTTGTTTTGAGGCGCAAGTCCGATGCGGTACACGATGATGCAGACGCACCAACGCTCAATGTTCCCCCAGTATCAGTAACGCCGGTGCAGACGACATAGGCACCACTAGCTGAAAGCCCCCCAACCTTAAGAACGCCGGTATTTGACAATGACATCTTTGTTCCGTTTATGTACCATGCAAAACTGTCATCAGTAACGCCACCCAGGTTTTTCCCAACAACCCAAGAGGCGTTATCAACATCACTTTCGTCCCGATATCCGATACTTGCTTCGCCGTTCGTGGTGGGATTTATCACGCGCAATTGGCCGTAACTTGATGTACTCGATCTTACATTTAATATTGATGTTGGCGCCGTCGTCCCAATGCCGACGTTGCCCTCAAAGTAAGCCGAGTTTGCACGCGTAATAGTGGTATTGGTGCCGGCGATTGGCTTTGGCACGTATAATGTGAATGCGTCAGTTACAGTGATAGCGTTGGTCGAGGCGAACGTCGGGGCTCCAAAACTATTTGCCGTACGCACCGTCACGGTTCCCGATGCGGCAGTGCTTGTGTCGGTGTAGGTCGCGGCATTTGAGTCAAAGGCAATGCCGTCTGTTGTCCATGCCGATGCTGAGATATCGCCATCAATCTGGAGGTGCACTGCGGGTGATGTCGTTCCAATCCCGACAAGTCCAGCGTTTGTTATATAAATTCTACTCGTGCCAGCTGTAGCCAAAGATAAAGCTGCGTCGGTTCCCGATGCTGCCGTATCTATTGTCCAAAGGGGCGTTGAACCCGTTAATTTGAAATCAAGTGCTTTTACATTACCTGCCGCATTTTTTCCGGAAAATCTTGTTACGGTTTGTATAGCATCTTGGGTAGCACCAAGTATTTCCAATTTATATCCCGGGCTCGTCGTCCCGATCCCGACGTTGCCTGACGATCCATCAAAAAATGCGATAGCTGAACGCTTTCCATCTCCTATTTGCAAATCTCTAAATTGTGTAGTACCCGCTTGATAACCGTCATAGTTAAGCCATAGCTCTCCATTGGCATTGGTATTATATACGCCATTTATCGTATTGCCACTGGACATATATACTTCACCGAACACATCAGCAGAAGTCGAAAATCCAATTAAGCCGGAGGTTGCATCTCTTACATCAAAGACACCTGCCGGCGCGGTCGTCCCAATCCCGACGTTGCCAGTTGATTGGTCAATAACCATTGAGGCGCCGGTAATTCCTGTATTTACATTAGTGTTAAAATAAAACGCACTATCTGTTTCTGAGAGACCGATTTCCATACCCTCAAAATTGGTACCCCCGCCGTCTTTATATGTCGGCGTTGCAAAACGCAAAAAAGAATATTCCGTACCACCAGTTGATCCGGTAGTGTCAAGATATACCCCGACAAGCCTATTAGCTGACGCAGAGCCGGTGCCAGAAGAGACATGTAATAGTTGAGAGGGTGATGTCGTCCCAATCCCGACGTTGCCGCCGCTTCCTGGCATGAGGGCAATGTTCTTGTTTGCTGCAGTATCAAGTCGCAAAAGCCCAGAGTTATAAATTGTTGCCCGACTTGGTAGGGTGGCATGCGTACTTCCCCATCGCTCAATATAAAATGGAGTACTACCGTCTTCTGTTTCAGCCATATAAAAAAGTGTGCCCTTTGCAGTAGTGTTATTTATCAGAGCAGATGAAATATAATTTGAACTCCCGCTTGTCCCGGCTACTGCAAGCTTTGCTCCTGGCGCCGTCGTTCCAATACCTACGTTGCCTTCAAAATACGCGCTATTTGTTCGCGTGATAGTAGTGTTCGTTCCGGCGATAGGTTTTGGCACATACAAGGTGAACGCGTCAGTTACGGTGATGGCATTGGACGAGGCGAACGTCGGAGCTCCGAAACTGTTTGCCGTACGCACCGCCACGGTTCCTGCCCCGGCAGTGCTTGTATCAGTGTAGGTCGCGGCATTTGAGTCAAAGGCAATGCCGTCTGTCGTCCATGCTGCTGCTGAAATATTGCCGTCAATCTGGAGGTGCGCCGCAGGTGATGTCGCCCCGATGCCGACGTTGCCGCCAGACGTAATACGCATTTTTTCTGAACCAGCATACTGAAATACTAATGGACTTGGACTTGATGAATTGTGATCACGCCAATCAATGACCGCCAGTGAATCGCCCGCGCCAGAACTCTTTAGTGTCAAATAGGCATTACGATTATTGGTGGAATCATTATAGGACTGAATAATGAGCTCTGCGTGCGGTAATGTGGAATTTCCAGCTATATCAAAAACGCGGGATGAGGCGCTCGCCAACGCTGTCGGCGATGCCGTTCCGATGCCGACATTGCCAGTGTACAAAATTCTCATGGCTTCGGTACCGCCATTGTTTCCGGTCTGAAAAATCATGTCCGCGCCGGATATGGCGGCGCCTGATGTTGTTTTGAGAATGAGGTCGTCTGTTGTCGCTGTTCCGCCAATGAGCGTCTGCCCGCCGGACTGGCCAGCAAGAATTGCAAATCCTGCCGAACTGATGCCATCGAGAAAATCGGGATTATATGAAAAAAGCGAGCCGGAGAGTTGTTTGCGCGGTGAGAGTGTTTCGCACGAGGAGTCGTTCGTACCGCACTGGCGAACTTCAAGGAAGTACGTTCCGGTGTTGAAGTTTCCGGTAATGCTGGAATCAATCTCGGGATCATACGCATCAATTGCGTCGCCCGTGTCACCATCATCATTACCGTCACCATTGCCGAGCAATACAGTAAAGAGGCCCCTGCTGACAGACGTCGTCACGGACGATGTTGGCGCATTTGCGGTGCACCCTCCTGTCGCCCAGAGACAGGTTCCGCCGGTTGCCGCAGTAAAAATACCAAATCGCATATAATACGTCTCATCTGCTTTTGCCACATAGTTTGAATCCAGAAGCCGGCCCTGGTATGGTATCGGCATATTGGTACGCTGGGTTGCTGACGCTGTCATAAACACACCGCCAAGGACAATGATAAATACCGCCGCCATCAGTTCGTCGCGATATTTTTTTGAAAGAAAAAGCGTGAAGTCGCGCTTTCCGCCCGGGCGGATGCGAAAATGTGAAAAAACGGAAAAAATGGGGTCAGGCACAAATTCCTTGCGGAAATTGAGCCAGACCCCATTTTTTCCGCCAGACCCCATTTTTTTATGTTCTTCTCTCAATCGTCTGTACAAAGAAAGAGGCGTCTCTCTTTTTTTGAGATGGAAGGTATTTTTTGCTATTTTTTTGAATCCACGTGCGATTGAGAAAATCATAGGGATGTACACTGGATCCCGGCCTACGCCGGGATGACAAAGAAAAATGCTAGAATGTTCCCGCGACAAGAATAGTGATTGCCTGGCTGTATTGGCCCGCAGAAGTAAGCCCGGATGGCGCCGCCTTAAAGGTGATGGTGGTTACCGATGCGCTGGCGCCGGATGTTTTTGATGCCACTGTTTTTGCGCTCGCGCTTATGCCGGTATCCGTCGCATTGTACTGTCCGTCATCGCCGGAGGTGCGGATTCCATACTTTCCTGATCCGGCAGAAATCGTATCGCTTGCGGAGGCATCCGTAAACGAACTGCCGCCTGATGTGCGAAGCGCGCCATCCGTAACAATATCGGCATTGTATCCGCCGTTCGCATTTGTGGTTACCGTCAGCGTAACGGTTGAGGAGGAAATGCTTGAAGGTGAAAGCGTACCAAACGCAAGCGCATTACCGGAAAGGGTCGCGTCAATGAAGGGGCGATCCTTTTGTCCCTGAAATCCTGAGTCAAGCACATAAGAGGTTCCTGTTTGCGCGCCAGCTGCATTTTCGCATAAGCTGTCAAAAAGTATATAGTTTGTTGACGTGCTTTTTCCTCCGCCGCAATTTTGCGTATCGCTCAAGATTACCCAGTTTGATGACGTCATACTTGCCGCATATGCGAGAGGAGTCCCGCCCATCATGAGTAGCCAGACGATCAAAAGAAAAAATCGCATATTATTTTTTTCGTCGTTGGAGAACAAAAAATAATCCTCCCCCAAGAACAATCCCCCCCAGGCCAACCCCGCTCCCAACGGTCAGTTGTTGGACGGGATCCATTTTTTCAAAAAAATTCTTCTCGCGTTTTGGTTTGGTGTTTTCCGGCGTGGGGAGCACGGTCGCGCTTACCGATGCGCTACGCGGACCTTCGGCAAAGAGTGGAGGCGGCAAGAAAAGGAAACAGAAAACAATGATAGGTACCGCGAGTAAACCCGCTAACTGTTTTGCCATAAAGAAGGAGAATATAGCTATGCTGTAAGTATATCTGAAAATGGGGTCAGACGCAAATTGACATTTATTTTTTGGACGCGTATTATTATAACAATAAGAGAGCGCCCTAAGTCATGTATGGCACCCTATGAAAAGAACCTTTTTGGATATTGTCCATAAAATTACAATCGGCGCGGTCGTTGTCGCGACGCTATTTCCCTCAACTGCGAATATCGCGAACGCCGCGGAGTTTACGAGTGCAAAACTTGCGCTTTCCCGGGTTCAGGCATCGGTAACCGCGGTTACCGATACATGGACGCTTGTTATGCCGTCGGCTGTTGATTGGGATGGGGATACCAATACTCGCGATGAAATTGTTATTGACTACCCCGCAAGTAGTGTGACGTTTGATGCCGCAGCCGATTGGGGTGCGAGCGATTTTACCATAACCGACAATGGTGCGGGTTCGAACAGCGTGACGGTTTTTAGTGTCACGGCAAACGCTACGACATTTACCTATGGAACATGCGCATCATCAGGCACGAACGATGCGGTCGTCGCCGTTGACGTAGATGATCTGCGTATAGGATTCAAGCGATGCTCTGATACGTTTACCACCAACGGAAACGGATCAACCGTCACCATCACCATCTCAAACGAAATTAATAACGGCACCGCCGCAACGTATGTTATCCCTGTCACACATGATGAGGATTGCGGCACCAGCGATACGGCCGGATGCGGCGCAGCAGCAACAGACAACAGCATAAGCGCGGCCATTGATATTATTTCCGACGATCAGGTTGCAACGAGCGCAAGCGTTGACCCGACCATTGATTTTGAATTGAGCGTTGAAACATCGCTGTGCGGCGCGTCAACATCGCTTGCTAGCGCAGGCACATTGGCGATCGGCACTCTTTCGTCGGCCTCAATTGGGAGAAACGGATATATTTGCACGCGGCTTGACACGAACGCCACCGATGGCGCAAGCGTCTATGTGACGTCCGGCGGTGCGCTTATATCCACAAGCGAAACCGGAGATAAAATTCCCGATACCGCCGATACCAGCATGTCAGAACAGACGATTTCTGCCGGAACCGAGGAATACGGTTTGTGCGTCAGTAGTAGTGGCAGCGGTACCGGAGCCGGTTCGGGCGCCACGCCCACGGCGGATGCTGATTTTGACGGCGGTGGAACATGTACGACTTCCACCGGCACGGTGGTTGGAGAGCTGACGACCGCGACAGAACAGGTTTGGAGCGTGAATGGGCCGACAGTAAATGCGTTTGCAAATCTTAATGTTTTTGCGGCAGTGTCGACGCTCACCGAAGCGCATACGGATTACGCCGACACCCTGACCTTTACCGTTGCGTCAACATTTTAACAACTACATTCCTAACTCATGCGCTGTATGAAAAAAATGTTTTTCGCGGCAGTCACGCTGTTCGCTGTCGGATTATTCGCAATGGATGCCGTTCTCGCTTTTACCGTTGATCCTTCATTGATATCCACGGTGCTTAATCCGGGCGAAGCGAAAAATTTGAAAGTTACGTTATCCAACAATTCGGAAACCCCCCTTGCGATTCAGCCGAAGATATACTCCGCGACAGCCGGAAACAATGAAACCGGATTCCCGACATATGTCCCCGCCCAAGAAGGAGACACGCTTGCGAATTGGATAACATTTATAAACACCGAAACGCGCGTTATGCTGAACGCGAACGAATCAAAGGATGTCGCGTTTACGATTTCCGCGCCGGCTGATGCGGCTCCCGGCGGGCATTACGCCGCCATCGGCTGGGGTGTTATTACTGATCCGACCGCTGATGCGGGGGCAACCGTTTCAGGAGAGATTATGACCAATGTCGCCCTTGATGTTCCGGGTGTTGTTTTTGAAAAGGGCGCTATCGCAAGTTTTTCAACCAAAGACAATCGCACGACATACGATCGGCTTCCCATTGATTTCAGTGTTCGCGTAAGCAATGAAGGAAACCGCCACTTCAAACCAACCGGAACCATAATAATCAAAGATATGCTTGGCCGCACCGCCGCTTCGCTTCCGGTAAACGAAGCAATCGTTGGCGGTGGTAACGTTTTGCCAAACAGCACCCGCGAATTTAAGACAGTATGGAAGGAAGGGTTTGCGCTCGGCACCTATACCGCCACCGCGAACCTTGTACTTGGAAGCGCAGGCACAGCATCGGCGAGCTATTCCTTCTGGGTTTTACCGACAGCACTGCTTGTCATCTGGGGTCTTATTGCGCTCGTCATCATCGCGTTCATTGTCCTGTTTGTGCTTATCGCGAGAAAAAAGAAAACAGCGAATAGAGCACAGCAATAAACGCGTTCCATATTTTTTCAATAAACAAGAACACGGCCGCAAAAAATGTTTGAGTCGGCCGCACTTCGCTCACTGCAGTGTTTGATGATTGCGGCTTTATTTCTGCGTTCTGGCGCGCCTGAACAGCGGTACGAACAACGGCGCGTTTTTTTCTTTCCTTTGCGTCCGTCGCCACATTAGCGCGCAAAGAATATACGCTAAAATGAGACACGCGCACCGTAACGATATTCGCGGCGGTGTCAACCGTGTTGTTTTCCGCCTCATTCCATTGGGCGATTTTTTCATCCCAATAAAACGCCTTCATTGTTTCTTCAACAAGGCCGTCGGCTTGCGCGTCAGTGTAGTGGAATGCAATGGTTATGTATTTTCCAACGCGCGTATTCTCGCCCGATGCCGCGTAGCGCGCGTCTATGCGATAGAGAAGGCCGCCGACAATTTCCACCGTATCATTTGAAAGCTCAATGTCTGGAACAAACGTTTGCGCCTGCGGTTGGCTGATCGCTTGAATTGAAAATACGACTGGTGCCGGCACTGCTATTGATTCGGGGACGGTAATGGTTACACCACTTCCGTCACTATTTTGCGCCATAAGCACCGTTTCCTGCTGTTGGGGCGCTATGACCGTTGTCACCGGCTCGGCAAGAATAATGGCGGGTGGTTGGGATTTAGCGGGCGCTTGAGTTTGTTTCGCCGGCACTGGAAGAGGAATTTCGGGCGGAATTTGCACAGCCGGCTGTTTCAACTGTTCTTGCACGCGCGGTTTTTCCACGAAAAGAACGGGCGGCGTTTTTTGTTCGGCGGGAACGTTCGTGACGGGCACCGGCAGAACCGGTTTTTTCTCAAGCGGAGGTTTTGTCAGCTCTTTTTCGTTTTCGCTCCTGCCGATCAGCGGCCTTGGGATGACGACGTCCGCTTTTTGTTCCTTTTTTAATTCTTCGGTCGGAGGATTTTTTTGTGGGATTATCTGTTGTGGGGCGGGTGTTGATCGGACCGGTGATGTTGATAATACGATTGATGGTTGGCGGGACTCTTGGGCAATCGGTGTCGGCTGTGTCGCGTTTACGCCGATTGACGTCCTTGACAGGATAACAACAGCGGTTTGTCCGATGTCCGCACCGGCGGTGATATCAATCACCGCATTGTTTATTGGCGCAAGCGCGTTGATGATGCGCGCATCACCCGTTGTTTGCGAGGTTGCGTTTGTCCCTATTTTAATAATTACTCTGTCTGACACGCGAATGGGAATGCCACCGGACGCAGGAAACAACAACGAGATTGTTTTATTATTCCTGTCAACCGTAACACCCCACATGCCTTCGGAACCCTGCGCCACTCCCAACAACGCCGACGCCTCCGCACCTGTTTCGCGTCCGTATGAAAGATCAATGTCCGTATGGTCAACCGACCCCATACTGCTTGCAACATTGTGAAAATCAAGCGTAATTGCGCCACCGGCGACGCCGCTGAACGAGCGGAACGTCACTGTGTGATTTGACGGTTCGCCGATTTTTTGCGAGCTCATTTGGTCGCGCACGTTGAATATACTTGCGCCACTTGAGGGAAGCGGCACGAGAACCGCATAGAGCGCAAACGTGAAAAATATGATTTTATTCCGGGAAAGCATAGGATTGATTCTCCTCCATACAATACCATAGACAACAAAAAAAATCGCTCGATGGCGATAAAAAATATCGAGAACCGTTGGGCAGTTCCCGATCAGAGCAGTGCCCGCAGGCGCTACCCCGGGTTTTTGCGCGGCCCCCGTAGGGCCGGCCCCCTTAGCATCCCCCGCCTCAATCCGCGGACGGGGTTACTGATTTTTAGTATTCCATGGCCTGATTTTTTGGTCAAGGGCTCTGTGCATATCTGTGCATATCGTGGGGACACAAAACCCTTGACAAAAAAACTTCCCCGCCGTATTATAAGCAAGCTGTAAATAATCAACAAAAACAGCTTCAAATACTCTCTTTTTACAATCCGTTGCGAGTAAGCAAAAAGAGTGAGGTCGTCCGAGCGATTGGGTGGCTTCTCTCTTTTTTCTACCCTTATTCAAAGGAGTAAAAAAAGACGTTCTTTGACAGTGAAAAGGCGATAAAACCAAAAAACAGCGCATGACCCCGATTATTTGATCGGGAAAATGCGACTGTTTGTGTATATGTCAATTCTTTATTAGAGCTATTTTCGACTCTCTACTTTTAGTAAGAGTTTGATCCTGGCTCAGGATGAACGCTGGCGGCGTGTCTAAGGCATGCAAGTCGAACGGGCGTTTTTCGGTAGCAATACTGAGAAGCGCTAGTGGCAAACGGGAGAGTAACACATTGGTAACCTGCCTCCGAAACGGGCACAACTCGCCGAAAGGTGAGCTAATTCCCGATGGTCATGAGGGGTCGAAAGACATTCTCATGTAAAGGAGCAATCCGTTCGGAGAGGGGCCTATGGCTCATCAGCTAGTTGGTAGGGTAACGGCCTACCAAGGCAACGACGAGTAGCGGTTGTGGGAGCATGACCCGCCTCATGGGAACTGAGACACTGTCCCAACACCTACGGGTGGCTGCAGTCGAGAATCTTTCGCAATGGGGGCAACCCTGACGAAGCGACGCCGCGTGTAGGATGAAGGCCTTCGGGTTGTAAACTACTGTCAAGAGGGACGAACAGTGATCCGGTTAATAACCGGATTGCTCGACGGTACCTCGAGAGGAAGCCACGGCTAACTCTGTGCCAGCAGCCGCGGTAAGACAGAGGTGGCAAGCGTTGTTCGGATTTATTGGGTGTAAAGGG
>JACQWH010000069.1 GCA_016209345.1 Candidatus Uhrbacteria bacterium | reverse complement strand
TAGCTTGTAGCTTGTAGCTTGTAGCTTGTAGCTTGTAGCTTGTAGCTTGTAGCTTGTAGCTTGTAGCTTGTAGCTTGTAGCTTGTAGCTTGTAGGAAGCCACATCGCTAAAACTCAAATAAAAAATGTGGGCAAAAACCCACAAATCATGACATGAGATCGACCGTGCAAAAATACGCTAAAAACGTTTTTTCTGCCCTCGATAGGAGATTAAGGACCGGCGAACCGGACCGCCTATTGTCTGTGGGATTATCGTCCTACTATACAGAACTCATAAAATCCGTCAAGGGTTCCTAAAACACTATTCCTTCATCCGTACGCTTTGACTCGATCCGAACCGCGGCATTCCTGACTGCCTGTACTTTTTTAATAATAAACCTGCTTGGCGTACGATATGCCGTCTTACCCGCTTTTCCTCTTGTCCGAGCGTAATTCTTCATTTCTTTTTTGACAGATATTTAATCTTATTTCGCACATGTTCCTCAAATGTCTTGCTGTAAATGACCGTTCCGTCCGGTGTCGTGAGAAAAAACCAATAGGGGTTTGCCGTCGGCGTCAGGGCGGCATTCAGCGCGTCACGTCCCGGGTTGCTGATGGGTCCGGGCGGCAATCCTTTGTGCTTATAGGTATTATAGGGCGAGGGTGCGGCAAGATCAACCAGGCGGGCGCCCGGATCCGACCGTCCGGTAATATAGTTAATCGTCGAATCCGCCTGCAATGGGATGCCCGCTGCGATGCGGCGATAAAAAATATCGGCAGCCATTCTTTTGTCTTGCATGTTTTTCACCTCACGCTCCAAAATGCTTGCCATCGTCACAACATCATTGATGCTTCTCGACTGGGCGCGAGTTTGTTCCTGCATATCGGCCGAATACTGCCGAGAAAAATTTTCCAGAAATTTCACAACGATATCGGCAGCGGTGCTTCCCTCGAATATTCTATAGGTATCGGGAAACAAATATCCCTCCAGAGACACCCCCTTCTCGCGTGATGACTGCAAAAAAGGAAACTGTTCCGAATAGTCCTTCACTGTTTCGGCGAAAAAGTCGGCGCGCGAAACAACGCCGCCCTCATCAAGATACTGCGCGATATCGGCACTATTCCACCCCTCAATAGTACGGACGGTCAACTCCTTGCGCGGCGCACCGTTTACAAAAAACGCTGCCGCATCGACACTATTCATGGAGTCAAAAATCCGATATTCTCCCGCCTTAATCGTCCTTCCCGGATACACCATTGTCACTGTGGCGCGAAACAAAACGCTATTTCTAATGATACCCATTTCTGACAAACGGGCGCTGGCCTGAGAAACAGACAGTCCTGCGGGAATCTGAACAACGCGCGGTGTAGAAAAGCGAACAGGTTCAAATACTGCGTATGAAGCCCATACGGCCAGGGCGGCAAGCGCGATAAAAAAAATTCCGCCGCACCAGGCAAGCGCCGTTTTGCCGCGAGCGCCTCCATCCGGCTGTACAAATCCCTGTGATTCTTGCGTCATATTTTTTTATCAAGTGCGTTGATGCAATATCCGGCAAGGATGCCTACGACGATTCCGCCAAGAATATCCCCGGGATAGTGAACACCGGCAACAACGCGCGCGAAGCCGATTGCGCCTGCAGTCGCGTATGCCATCCATTGCCGACGCGGAAACGTCCGCGCCAGGATAACAGCAAACGCGAACGCAACAGCCGTATGATCTGACGGAAATGATTTCCCGGAAGAGAGAACATCAAGAAGGGGCGATGTGTGAAGCGCGACAAATGGCCGGGGACGGAAAAAGAAAAAACCGATAATCTGATTCATCGCCCATGCGAAGACGGGGGCCGCCCATGCGGCGTGCAAGGATACTCGTTTTCGCCAAAGGCACCATGCGCCGATGGCAATGAAAACATAGATGGCGTATTCGGAAAAAAAAATCACAACACCATCCACTATCGGCGATGTGCCGGCAAACCCATGAATAACCATGAACAATCGCTCATCCATAGCGTCAGAATGCAATCAAATGAGCGACATCGCGTATCGTCACGGCCACAAGCAGCACGATAAGCGCCATAAATCCCGCAACGTGAATGGCTTGTTCCAGCGCGGGCCGCAAGGACTTTCCCCGGACCTTTTCAACAAGCAAAAACAGTACGCGTCCGCCATCAAGCGCGGGAATGGGCAAGATGTTGATTATTGCCAAGCTTACGGAAAGCTGTGCCATGAGATTCATAAGGTATCCAAATCCCAGCTCCGCGGTTGTTGCCGTATAGGTTGCGATACCGACAGGTCCCACAAATCCATCGAATGCCAGACGGCTCACCGCTGTTCCAAGGAGTGTGACAATGCTCACCGCAATAGCAATCGTGGAACGGACCGCCAGAACAAACGCCCGATGCAAAGGATATGCGATGACCGCTGTTTTTGTCAGACCGACACCGAGCACGGGTGTACCCCCTTCAAGAATAACGGGGGTAATTTTTTTTAAGACCTCTTGCGAGCCGCGCTTCACCATAACGGCAATCTCCTGCCCATTGTGTGCTTGAATATATTCCTGCACCTCGCTCACACGGCCGAATTGCCGCGCGTCCAGCGACACTATGATATCGCCGGGCAAAATGCCTGCTTGCTGCGCCGGAGACGAAGGAAGTACGCTGACAATCTGAATCTCTTGCGACATGCCGGCCGCTTCATCTTCGGGTCCATCAATTGCTGTTGGCATACCGACAGAAAATCCGATAGTCAAAAGAACGACTGCGGCAACACAATTCATCCCCACGCCGGATGCCAGAATGATAATCCGCTGCCATATCGGCTTTGCCGCAAAGCTGTCCGTATCGCGCTCGGACTCCCCCTGTTCTCCTTTTATTTTCACAAAACCGCCCAACGGAAGCCAGTTGAGCGAATACGTCATGCCGTTGCGCTTCCATCCTCGCGCGCGAGGAGGAAATCCAAGCCCGAATTCCTCAACATGGACACCGAATATGCGCGCGGCAAAAAAATGCCCCCATTCATGGACAAGCACGAGGGCGCTGAGTACAATCAAAAACAGAATAATTGTAGAGATAATTTCCACCATCCGGGTGCTATATCGTCATTATTTCTTTCTCTTTTTCCGCGGCACTGTCGTCTGCGCGCGCGCCGTATTCCTTGGTAATCTCATCAAGCTCTTTTTGAAGGGCGTACTTATCGTCTTGGGTCACTTCGTTATTTTTCTCCGCTTTGGCAATTTCATCACGGAGACGGTCGCGCACCAGACGGATGCTGATTTTTGTTTGCTCTTGTTTTTGACCGACATTTTTTACCAGCATGCGCCTGTTTTCCTCCGTGAGTTGCGGGAGTGATATTCTGATGCTGCTTCCGTCATTGACCGGCTGTACGCCGAGCGACGCGAGGGTAATGCTTTTTTCTATCTCTTTTACAAGAGACGCGTCCCAGGGCGTAATGCAAATTGTTCGCTGGTCAGGTATGCTCAACGACGCCACATGCTTAATGGGCGTTTGCGTCCCATACGAATCAACAAGGATATGTTCCACCAGTCCCGTATGCGCCCTTCCCGTTCGTATGCCGGAAAGCTCTTCGCCTAAATGCGCGATGATCCTTTCAAATTCCTGTCGCGATTCCTTGAGATTTATCATAATTTTTTTAAAAACAAACCATAGGTTCCAAACGGACCCTTTATATTAGTATAGCATACTCCAGAGCTCCCTGCAACCTAATAAAACTGCTCTGTCAACGGGAAGTAGAAAT
>JACQWH010000005.1 GCA_016209345.1 Candidatus Uhrbacteria bacterium | reverse complement strand
TTCTTTGACATAGTGATAGATGCCATAGGTGATACCGTTAAGATTAACGGCATCATTTTACCAGGGATGTGACATTTCTACTTCCCTGGAATATGACATTATCACTTCCTTGCTACATACATTCCTAAACCGTACTTTCTAAAACACTTTTTCGGCAAAAAAGGGTTAGGATCCTTTCTTTGAATTTTCCTCGTGTGTCCGTAATTTCCCCTCCGCTATGTAATGAACCCGCCAAATAAAAACAGCCGGTAGACAACTTCGCCATTGCGGGAAATTTCTTCTTTACCAGAAAAACGAGATATATCCCCATCAACAGTCAGCTTGTACGTCCAATTATTTTCGTGAAATTCTTTTGGACCGCGGACAGGAATCACGTCATCGTATTCCTGCATAATTGACCGTTCTAAAAATGTTGACAATTCTTTATTAGTTACACCGCCTGCGAGAATGTATCCGTAGTAATTCATGCCCCAAACGGGATTCTGATCCTGGTATACAATTTCTTCACCAATAAAATCGCGATTCCCAAAGTACGTGTCGTGATAGATTAAGTTGTCCTCCTCAAAATGATAGTCTGATGAATGGGGTCGCGTGGAGGGCGCTTTCTCTACACTCGCGTTAGCAAATGTATTCTTGTCCTTCATAGCTATCTTATAGGACTTTTTCGCATTTTCCAAGGAGAGACCCCCTATCGAAAAGCATGTAGCATTTCTACAATTTCTGGACGATCGTACAAAATTTATAGCTTATGAATTCTACTATAGTTCCGTCATAGTACACGTTTGAGTTGTTGGCGAAAATGATACAGCACCTTTCCGTCTGACATCTCCTCAACGACAAACAGCTGGACGAACGACTTAATGCGATACTGATCTTTCACGAGCTCGATTTCCTCAAGGCATGGAAAAGGATGAATCCATGCACTCTTTTGACATTGGTAAAATCCGAGTGCATGCAATTTTGTCGTGAGCGCCTTTCGTGCCAACTTGTGCGATTCTGGAATATCAAAAAGCACCAACCGCCATTTTTTATCCCAGCGCTTTGGTTCCTGTATTTTCATTGTATTGAAAAGAAGAGTTTTTAACTTCTTCTTCCCCGTGTTCGTGAGTCGATACACAAGGTAACCATCCTTCTCCCCCTCAAAAACAAGCGCGCGACTTTTCCTTAAGTGATGAAAACTTCTCCACATACGCGCATACTCTTCATGGTGTTCCCTCGCGCTCTGGCGGCGCATTCTCGCGAGACCTCCGAGCAAACCAGGAGCGATGACACCACAGGTGAGCACCCCTCCAGCAGCAATCAACGCGAGGGTTGCCTGTGCCACAGACATTGCCTGCTCATTGTCTCGTATAAGGTCTTTGATAACGTCACGATAGCGGGGTTCGAGCGTGGCGCGAAATTTTATTGGTTTGTGTTTTCTCATATGTTCTTTCTTTTTCTACAATTTTTGTGCGATCGTACATTTTTTGTAGAAATAGAATAGCCGCTTACACTTACTGTTCCTTCAATCGCATTCCTAAAACACTTTTTCGTGTTTGCCAAGCAGGGGCGTGGGCTTGCGAAATGTAATATCAATCCACGCCTGAATCGTGGCGGGAATTTCGCGGATAGAGGAACCGAACCATCGCGCGGGATGCCCGGTATCCGCGGCGACGCCGACTGCGTTCATGCCGAGCCGATTGCAGAGATAGAGCGCGCGCGGCAAATGAAACCCCTGCGTTACAATAAGCGCAGAGTCAAGTTGAAAAATCTCTTTTGCGCGATAACAACTATCGTAGGTGCGCCGACCGGCATGATCAAGCACAAGGTCTCTTTCGGGAATCCCCTTCTCCATCAGATACTCTTTCATTGCCTGTGGTTCGTTATACTCTACGGTTCGGTTATCACCGGAAAGAAGCAGTTTCTTTATCGTGCCTGCTCTGTAAAGCTTGAGAGCGGCATCCAACCGCTCTTGAAGAACGCTGTTTGGCTTACGACTTTTTACGCTTGCGCCAAGTACCAGGGCAACATCGGGCCCCCCGTTGAATGAGGCGATGCGCTTTGAATAGGTATATTGAATACCGCCATAGATGCCAAAAACTGCGGCAGTTAAAAGGATTATTATAATAAGGAGGAAGCGCATATTTAGACTGGATTCCCCGGCAGAGCCGGGCAAGCTGGCCTTCGCCGGAATGACAAAGGCAATGGCGTAACGACAAGGATAAATATTAAACGACAAAGTAAAAAGGCGGTAATAACTACCGCCTTTATTCTATCACGTCTTAACCGGAGAAGCATTATTTCTTTGCAAGCATCTGGTCAACCTGACTCTTGAGCGTCTCGTAGGGCACTGCGCCCGGAACGATTGCTGACGTTCCATCTTTGGCGAGCAAAATAGTGCCGGGAGTTCCATCGACGCCCGCGGCCTGACCCTCATTGAAATCGTTTTGTACGCGCTGAGCCATTTTCCCGCTGTCAAGGCATTCTTTAAACTTTCCCTCATCAATTCCCATTTCCTTTGCAAGCGGGACGAGCTTGTCAAGCGCAAATCCGGTTCCGTTTGATGTTGTTCTCTCATAAATTGCGTCCGTATATTTCCAAAATGCGTCATTGCCACCGACCACTGCCGCACATTCCGTCGCCTCCGCTTCTTTCTGGGCATTTGCGTGGAAGCTCAACGGGAAGTGCCGGTATACCCACTTTACTTTCCCTTGGTATTCTTTCATAAGCTGCAGGACTGTTGGATGGAATCGCTTGCAAAACGGACATTCCAGATCCGAATACTCAATAAGCGTGACAGGCGCCTTGCCGTCTCCGCGCACATGGTCCTCTTTTGATACCGGTTTTACCTTGCCCGCCGGCTGCGCAGCGGAAGGGGCGGACGGTGCGGCTGCGCCACCAGACGGCACTATCTCACCCCCGCTCGGCGCGAGGGAAAGTGGCGTTGCGCGCATGGCAAAAAATGTTGTCGGCACCGCCATGACCAGCAATCCCAATACAAATCCACCGACAAACAAGCTCTTCGCGCTCAAGGTAAAACTTATCGTTCCTTGCGAATGGGCAGAACCGCGGTGATGCTCTCTTTCCAGCGGCTCCTCATGCAAAACTTCGTGAGACATAGATTCTTTATTAATGGCTAAATTATTATTCAAAGTATACGGTGATGACACTTCTCTGTCAACTTCTCCCGGACATTATTTCATAATCGCAACCGACTCAATTATTTTTTTAAACACCGGCAAAAACGTATCGAACAAACTTTCCGGCGAAGTAAATGTCAACACATAGCTGTGGTTGTTTTTGACCGTCCATACTTGCATGCCGCGCGCCTTGATTGAATCAAGCGTGACGCTATAGAGCCATTCGTGGGCGGGAAGTCCCGCGAGCGTCGTGTCCTTATCCAGAATCGCTTTAATCTTCACATCCTTGGTTTGGGCCTCGGCAATGCTTTGCTGCATCAGCGCGTCGGTATATTCTTTCAATGTGATGGGCTCTTTCGTGCTTGTCAGATCGTCGGATATGAACCGAACATTAATGGCCCCGTCGAACATTTTAAAAACAACTGTCCCCTTCTCTCCTTCTTCCTTGCTCCAATTTTTCGGATACGACATGCGAATACCTGCCGTGGCGTTTTCATAGAGTGCTGTTTCAGCTTGGGATGCGCTCAGCGCTTGTTGAATCTCTTCTTTGGAAAGTATCGGCTGCTGGCCTCCTCCCGCTCCTCTGATTTGGTTAATGCCAATACCAATAAAAAGAACTCCTACAATGATAGCGAGTGCCGCCAATACGATTCCAAGCGCTTTTTTGTTCATATCCTCCTTTTGAATTATCCGGCGGAGCCGGAGCCGGCTTTGCCGGGCGAATAGACAAATAGAACGATTGTTATGATAGCGGAGATTTCCGGGTATGCCAATCGGTTGCCTGTTCGTACGCATACCCCGCGCAAAGAATGGTCTCCTCGTCAAAATGCCGCCCCAGCAACTGAAGACCGACCGGCAAGCTCACGCCTCCTTCCTCAACAAACCCTGCGGGCACAACAAGTCCGGGGATGCCGGCCATATTCGCAGACACCGTAAAAATATCTTCAAGGTACAGTGTCAGGGGGTCGGATATTTTTTCTCCGATACGAAACGCCGGCGTCGGCGAGGTCGGGGAAACAATACAGTCGACCGTACGGAATGCGTTGTCAAAATCCCTTCGCACCATCTGCCGCACTGCCTGTGCCTTCTTATAATACGCGTCATAGTATCCGGCTGCAAGTACATACGAGCCAAGCATAATGCGTCGACGCACTTCAGTGCCCAGCCCCTCTTCTCGCGATCGGCAATACGTTTCGCTAAGATTGCGAGCGTCTTTCGCCGAATAGCCGTAGCGGATACCGTCAAGACGCGAAAAATTTGCGCTTATCTCGGCCGGACAAATAATATAGTAGGCCGAAAGCGCGTAGGGCGCATGCGGAAGCGAGATGTCAATAATCTCGGCGCCGACATCATGCAATACGTCGCATGCCTCGCGTATTTTTTTTTCAATGCGCGCATCCAGCCCTTCGATGAAATATTCCTTTGGCAGGCCTATTTTCATCCCTGAAATTGACTGGCGAGCGATCTGATGTATCGGCTTTTCTTGAGCGGCTCGCGAACTCGAGTCGTGTATATCGCTTCCCTTAATCGCATCAAAGACAATCGCGGCATCTTCTACGGATTTTGTCAGTGGGCCGATTTGATCCAATGACGAAGACATGGCAATGAGACCATAGCGCGATACCGCGCCATAGGTTGGTTTCAAACCCACAACGCCGCACATTCCCGCGGGCTGACGAATAGATCCGCCCGTATCTGACCCAAGTGCATAGATACATTCGTTTGCGGCAACAGCCGCGGCAGAACCGCCCGACGACCCGCCCGGTATCCGCGTTATATCCCATGGATTAAACGTTGGTCCGAACGCAGAGGACTCTGTCGTCGTCCCCATTGCCGAATCGTCCATGTTTGTCTTTCCGAGAATAATAGCGCCGGCCGCCTTTAACTTTATAATCACCGTTGCGTCGTACGGCGCGACATACGCTTCCAATATCTTCGATCCGGCTGTCGTGACGGTGCCGGCAAGGAGCATATTATCTTTAATCGCAACAGGAATCCCTTCGAGCGGTTT
Organism: Candidatus Uhrbacteria bacterium; assembly: GCA_016209345.1. GTDB lineage: Bacteria > Patescibacteriota > Patescibacteriia > JACQRZ01 > JACQRZ01 > JACQWH01. The sequence continues at coordinate 9,163 of JACQWH010000005.1, read as the reverse complement.
GAGCTCGAGCCCTTTTGCTATTTTTTCATCAACCTCTTTTGCGCGGCCAAGCGCGGAGGAGGCATGCACGTCAAGAAACGCGTGGAGCGCTCCATCCGTCTTTTCGATATGCGAAAGACAATCTTCAGTCAACTCGACGGCGGAGAATTTTTTTGCGACGAGTCCCTCGTGCGCTTGTTGGATTGTCAGTGCGTTTGATGACATGCGACTGTCTGTATTATGAAAAAACACCCTTTACCTTGAGGAGATCGCCTACTTTGTCCGGCATAGCCGCAATCATACGAACGCGCGTATCATCATCGCACGGCGCTACCTCGTCGGGATCCATGACGTTTTCCAGCCCTTCTACCTGATACTCATACGATACGGCTGTCGTGTCGACCTGCTGCAACTGTCCGACATACTCAAGCACCGACGAGAGCTGTCCGGCGAATGTTTCTTTTTCTTCGTCGGTGAGCTCCAGGCGAGCCAGCAGTGCGATATGTTCTATTTCTTTTTTTGTCAGTGCCATAGTATGAGCTTGTAGCCAGTAGGAGATAGCTTGTAGAGAAATACTACGACAAATAATAGAAAAAGGGAAGGGCGGGACTATCCAACCATATCCAGAAACTCTTTTTCCAAAATAATCCTAACGCCGAGTTTTTTTGCCTTTTCGGCTTTTGATCCCGGGTCTTGCCCAACGACGACATAGTCGGTTTCCTTACTAACAGACGACGAGACATCGCCGCCGAGGCGCTGGATTTTTTCTTTTGCCTCATCGCGCGTGAGCGTAGACAATGTACCGGTAAGCACAAACGTTTTTCCGGAAAAAATCTGCGCTTCTTTCGGCGCGCGAAAAGGAAGGACGCGAACGCCGTTGGCAAAAAGAGCGGCGGCGAGTGCGCGATTTTTCTCTGAACGCCAATACTCGACGACGCTTTGAGCAACAATGGTCCCAATATTCCCAACGTGCTCGAGCTCTTCTTGAGACGCGGCGCGAATCGCATCTATGGTCCCAAACTCCCGCGCCAAATCAAGCGCGGTTTCCTCGCCAACGTGACGGATGCCAAGCGCGTACAGAAAGCGCGGGAGCTCTACGGTGCGTGCCGCGTCAATCGCCGCGATGAGGTTGCTTGCGGATTTTTCGGCAAAGCGTTCCAGCACCTCAAGGTCGCCGACCTTCAAGACAAACAAATCCGACACATCACGAACAAGCCCTTCGTTGATGAGCTGTTCGATAATCTTTTCTCCGAGTCCGTCAATATTAAACGCTTTACGGGAAACAAAATGAACAATCTGCTCTTTTTCTTTCGCAAAACATTCCTTGTTCGAACAATAGAGCGCGACCTCTCCCTGCTTTTGCATAATAGGCGATGCGCATATCGGACATACGCGCGGCGTCGTAATCTTTTTCTCGGTGCCGGTTCGCAATGTTTTGACAACACTGAGTACTTTTGGAATGATATCCCCCGCTTTTTCGATAATGACGGTGTCTCCAATGCGAACATCGAGCCGTTCGATCTCGTCGACATTGTGCAGTGTCGCGTGCGTGACGGTGGTACCCGCCACTGACACGGGATCAAAAGTGCCGACGGGAGTCAGGGCGCCGGTGCGCCCCACTTGAAAATCCACCTTCCGCAATACCGTAGTCACTTGTTGCGCAGGAAACTTGAACGCCACCATGCTGCGCGGCGTTTTCCCCACCACGCCAAGCCGCCTCGCCAGCGCATTGGCATTGATGCCGACCACAATACCGTCGGTCCAATACGCGAGCGAACCGCGCGAACGCTGTATTTCTTTATGAAAACGAATGACATCGGCCGCGGTTGCACAATACCGATCCCGCCGGTTTGCTTTTAGTCCGAGAAGGGAAAGAATCTCATGCGCCTGGCTGTGCGTCGAGATGCCAAACGCGTCCTCGTCCATAAGCGCATATCCGAAAAAATCCAATGTGCGCGATACGGTGACGCGCGGATCAAGCTGGCGGATACTGCCGGCAGCAGCGTTGCGCGGATTTGCAAAAAACGGCTCTCCCCGCCTCTCTTGCTCCTTATTCAGACGCGCAAAGGCCCTCTTCGTCATAAACACCTCACCCCGCACTTCTATCCTCCCGTCCAGACCCTCAAGCCGTTTCCGGACACTGCGAGGACTGACAGAGTCCTGATGCCGCCCGATAAAATCCTCAATCTCTTGGGATGATGGCGCGCGCAGGACGAGCGGAATCGCCTCTATTGTTTTAAGATTGTGCAAAACATTCTCCCCCACTTTTCCATCACCCCTTGTTGCGCCCATGGCAAGGATACCGTTTTGATACACGAGAGAAATCGCGAGGCCATCCATTTTCAACTCGCAAAAATAGTCGGCTGTCTCGCGCGGCGCGAGCTTTTTTATCCGCTCCTCCCACGCAAGAAATTCCTCCTCGCTGAATACATCCTCCATGGAAAGCATCGGCGATGCATGGGTAATCTTTTCAAATACGGCAAGGGCCTTTCCTCCGACTCGCTGTGTCGGGGATGTCGGCGTGATATAGTGAGGAAACCTCTGCTCAAGCGTATACAGCTCGTGCTTGAGCGAATCAAGCGCTGCGTCGGAGATCTCCTGCGTATCCAGCACATGATAGAGATAGCGGTGATGTTCTATTGTTGCGCGCAGTTTTTCAATGCGTTTTTTTGCTTGTGCTTGCGTCATATATTGACCTTCACCAATTACCTTAACTAAAAAACCTATGATTTTGGCCAGCTCCTTGCTCTTCGCCGCAAAAAATCCTCATCGTACCGATAGTACGCCTGCGGTTTTTTACGCCTCCAGAGCTGCAGATCTGCCTCAAAATCATAGGTTTTTTCTTGTTAACGCAATTGGCGAAGGTCAATATTCTTCTTTCTTTTCTATCGTTTCTTCACCAAACAATGCAAAGTCGAAGATGCCAGATGTTCCGCCCTTCAACGGTGAAAATACCGTGATCGTTTTTCCGGAACTGCCAAACGTTCCCAGTGGCGCGATGCGAGCGTAATTCGGGATGGAAACGCGTACTGCGGGGTCGTCTTTGTCGGGAAATGAAATCATCACCTCGCGCAGGGAACAAAAAAACGGTTTTATGCGCAGCGTCATCCCGCTCGCGCCTACGGTCTGGCCGGGAGGAATAAGCTGGGAAAGCGGCACGACGACACTCTGTGCTCCTTGTGCGGCTTGCTGAAAATTTTTCCTCGTTATCGCAGCATCCCACTGTACGATACGATTTACAAGCGGCCAGCTCACCGCCGTTGTCTCAATCCATGGCATATCGCCTGCTGTAGCGCACGTATGGCTTTTCCATGAAAAAGCCATATCCTTCATGCGGTCTGTCGCAATGACAAACCCGTCGTCATTCGTTGTGTACAGATTGATATCAATCGCCTCCTGCTCGGCAAGAAACGATTTTGTCAGAATATCAACGGTCGTGGTAAATTTTTCCGCGTCGACGATATCGCCCTTCTTGAAGGTCCATCGCGCATTGCGATTATCCGCCACGTGGGTGGTGTCGTCTTTATAGTAATTGTCGGCGGTGTCCTGCGTGTCTGTCCGCAGCACCGTCCTTCCTTCTTTTCGGATTTGGTGCAATGCGCTTTCAACCCCCGACTCGGCGGCATAGGATGCCACGAGCGTTTGGTCGATACTGCGCGCCTGGCGGATACTGCTGACAACAAACATCGAAACCTCCACGCCGACAATCAAAAGCGAGCTCGCAACGATGATGCTGATGAGCAGGGCCGACCCGCGCTCTTTTTGTATGTTCCGTATTCTCATTCCTGGTGGCTATTAATAGTTCTTTCGACTTTCTTATGGATACCGTATCGGGTATATCATATATTGTGATTTACTTTGAATTACCTCCGGTATTCTCGCGTAGAGACCGTTGTTTGTGTTGCCAGATCAAACGGATCTTGTACTCCGGGCACTGTACTGCGCACTGACAGCATGATTGTCACTTTCGGCTGCGCGTTTGCCTGAAAATCATTCGTGATGGAATCGACGATAAAAGGATCGCGGCCCGGCGTAATGACAAACAACAGCTTCTCTATGGTATACCCGAACGGATTCATTCGCTCTGCCTGTGTTGTCGGCGCGGTGGTGGCAATAATCAGACAAGGTGCTACGTCGTCAGTGGCGCACGGCGCCGCAAAATCAGTATGTCCCTTGGGCCGCGTTGTAAACAAAAGCCGCTCGCCTTGGGCGGTGCGCAAAGCAAGCGTCCGCGAAGAAATGGCGCTCTCTTCCCGCTGCGTATACGCGGGGGCCTCATCAGGCGCATTATAATACTCATAGTCAATGCTTCCCAACTCGATTTCCTGCGCCATGCGCGTCATGACAAAACGCGTGATGCTTTGCGTCTTTTCTATCAGGGCTGCCTGGCGCTGCGCGCGCTGAACGCGGATAAAAATATCGGTTGCGGTAAGAATAACGATTGAAAAAAGGGAGGTTGCGACAAGCATCTCGACGAGAGTAAATCCCTTCATCCGATGCGGGATTGAAGTTGTGGGTTTGAAAAATTTCATCGCCAGTTGTAGATATTCTCTCTCAGTCGCGTGAGGTGATCGCTGCCGCTCTGGCGCCACGACACTTCGGCGGTCACGCGCATTCCCATCGCGCAAGACGGTATCGTTGGCCTCTTCGACTCGTCCAGACAATCGGAATCAAACAGACAGCCATCGGTTGTTTCCTTCTCCCCCGTGCCGTCCAGACAGAGCGGATCAAGCGTCATCTTGCGATAAAAAACTGTCTGCTTTTCCGTTGCCGAGGCGTGTCCTGTATCCTGGACATATTCATCAAAGGCAAGCGTATCGCCGCCAGCCGTAATCGCTTGCTCGGAAATGGAAAGCCGGAATGCATCATCAAAAAATGCCGCGCCTGCCGGACATGCCAAAAAGCGCACCATCTCTTCGCGAGCAGATGGTATCATTGCACACCGGCTTCCCGCACCATCGACAAGTCCGTTGTACCATGGTACATCTGACAGCCAGTTGGTGTCTCGAATATTGCGCACCAGCTCGATGCCTTCGCGCGCAAGATTTGTCGCTGTAAGCCGGGAAAGGCCGATGCCCTCATTGCGTACATTTGTCGTTGCGAGAGACATGATGCCCAGCAAACCCACCGCTATTACAAAAAAACCGCCCATCACTTCCAGGAGCGTCTGGCCGCGCTGATCCGAAAAAGCGGGTACATCGGCGGCGCGGAGAATGACGATATCGTGAAACAACTCACGCTGCGAGACCGAAACGCTTTTCTGCTTGACAAGTTCAAGCAGCGCCATAAAGCTCACCACAACGTCGGCGCGCGATCGGCTTCCATGTACAATATCTACAAAACGGCATCGCGTGCGATGCGAAAGCAGCGTAATAATCTCTTGAATTTTTTCCTTAATGTTCACGCGAGGAATAAAAAAAATCTCTTTGGGCTTTTGCGCCAGCGCCTGCGCACTTGCCAGTACGCGCCCGAACGCATCGCGCAATACCGCCGGCGTCACCGATGCGGGCAGCGAACATCCCGCCACGGGCACAAGCGGCGCGCGACGAGGAAATGCGACCGTGTTCTTGTGCAAAAGCGCGTCTATCTTTTTTGCCGCATCATAAAATACCTTATACATCTTCAGCTGGCGTGCCAGCTCTTCAATGTCTTCCTCCTCTTCCTGTGAAATGACCGGCACCAGAAGGCGCGATTTAATCAGAAGGAGCTTTGCCGCGATAACGACAAAAACGGACAACTCATCAAGCCGACCGCTCTGTGAAAAATCCCTAAGGCGCGCGAGGTATTCATCGGCAACGCGCGCAAGCGATACTTCGGTAATATCAAGCTTTTCTTCTTCGATGAGGTGAAGAAGAAGGTCAAGCGGTCCTTCGAATTGATCCAAGGTGACGTCAAGCACGAAAACAGGAATGAGGAATTAGGAATTAGGAATTAGGAAAACCATGACTTATGATTCCTATTTCCTGATTCGTCGTATCGGCACGAATGTTCGCTTTACTGCCGGCGGTTGTTTCTTTTTTTTCTTCGTCGTCTTTGGTGGTGCCTTTTTCTTCGGCAATTTTTTTGCATTGCCAAACAGAGCGATAATCGGTTTTTCCAACGCGATAAAATCCTTGACAAGCATATGGAGTGAGTGCGTAAAACTCCCACCGGAAAACACCGCTTTTTTATTTTTCATCAACGCTTTTTCCAAGATAACGGGAATGCGATACAGCCCGCCAAACGATGCGAGCGGTTTTTTCCCAAGTTTCAGCAGGGCAACCACGTCTTTTTCTTTCAAGATGCCGGCCCTTTTTGCCTTTGCCGCTTTGAGAAATTTTTTTATATCAAGCGTATGCGCCGCGGAAAGAAGCGCTAGAACCAGCCCCTGCTCCGTTTTGAGCAGCAGCGTCTTTACGATACCCAGCTCCGGCACATGGAGCGTTGCCGCCAGGTCGTACGCCGTATACACGACGCGGTGCTTCAACACGTCGTATCGTGCATTCTGTTTTTCAAGATAGGACTCCAATTTTTTGGGGAGGGACATAAATAAAACTTTAAGTGTAAGATGCAAAACTATTTCATCAAACATTTTGAATTTTGAGCTATCATTTTGCGCTTTTCATTTTGCGCTTTACGTTATTTTTATGCCTAATTCCTTAAGCTGTTTCGGCTCAACCGCGCTCGGCGCGCCGATGACCAGATCGCGGCCGTCGCCGGTCTTGGGGAATGCCATCACCTCACGAATGTTCGGCTCATCAAGAAGAAGCATAAGCAGGCGATCGATGCCCGGCGCAATACCTCCGTGGGGCGGCGCACCATACCGGAATGCCTCAAGCATATGCGCAAAATCCTTTTGCTGCTCCTGTGAAAACCCAATCAATTCAAAAATTTTTGCTTGAATATCGGGGACGTGGATACGAATACTTCCGCCCGCCACCTCATAGCCGTTCGCAACAAAGTCGTACTGCCATGACTTTACGGCTGTAGGGTCGGCATCAAGGAGCGGCAGATCTTCTTTGCGTGGCATAGTGAACATGTGGTGCATCGGCGCGCAGTGCCCATCCACCATCTCTGCTTCAAAGAGAGGGAAATCGATAACAAAGGCGAATGCAAGAATCTCCGGATTGATCAAATTAAGTCGCCGACCGCAATCGAGCCGAACATGTGCCAATGCCTCTTCAACAATCAAATGATGATCTGCTCCAAAAAAAATAATATCTCCTTCTTTTCCGCCAAGCGCCTCCACAATACGGGCGGAAAGTTCGTCGCCCAAAAATTTTACAATCGGCGAGTCGAGCTGGCCATCCGCTTTTATTTTGATATACGCCAGACCCTTTGCGCGATGTTTTTTTGCGAGTTCCGTCAACTCGTCGATATGTGAACGGGTAAGCATGTCACACGCACCGGTCGCATTTAACGCGCGAACCACTCCCCCGTCTTTGACGGCATTGGCAAAGACAGAGAACCCACACCCGGCGACCATGTCGGTAATGTCGAAAATTTCCAATCCAAACCGTAAATCCGGTTTGTCGATACCATAGCGAAGCATAACATCATCGTATGCGAGTCGCGGTAATGGGTTGCTCATCAGTCGTTTATGGATCAATCCTCGTTCGCGCAAATTTTCTACCAATGACACCATCAACTCTTCAACGAGATCGAGTATATCATCTCGCTCTACAAAAGACATCTCAATATCGAGCTGTGTAAACTCTGCTTGACGATCTCCGCGGCTATCTTCGTCGCGCAAACATTTTACAATTTGAAAATAACGATCGATGCCGCCAACCATCAAGAGTTGCTTGTACTGCTGAGGTGATTGTGGAAGCGCGTAGAATTGTCCCGGATGCAATCGTGCAGGGACAATATAATCGCGGGCGCCTTCGGGAGTACTCTTTGTGAGAAGCGGCGTCTCCACCTCTACAAACCCTCTCTCGCTCAAAAAATTTCGCAAAAAACGAATAGCTTCATGGCGAACGACAATGTTGCGCTTCACGCGAGGACGACGCATATCAAGATATCGATAGGCGTACCGACGCTCTTCGTTCACTGCCATCTCTGCCTCTTGTTCTGACTCAATTTCAAATGGCGGCGTTTGCGATTCGTTGAGTACGGTAATCGCCCGACCTTCTACTTCTATCGCGCCGGTTGGAAGATGAGGATTGACCATTTCATCCGGTCTCCCAAGGACCGTACCCTCAACCCGCACAACATATTCAGACCGTGCGGTATCGGCGATGTCAAAGCTGCTTTTATGCTTCTCGGGATTAAAAACGACTTGCGTCACGCCGTATCGATCGCGCAGGTCGATAAAAATAAGCCCCCCGTGATCGCGGCGAGATTGCACCCAGCCACACAGTGTCACAGAGGTTCCAACATCTTCTTTTTTAAGTTCGCCGCAGGTATGTGTTCTCAACATAGTAATACCTTATTTCTTGATAATGCAAAATTCAACGGCTAAAGCGTCTTAGCCATTGAAATGAAAGCATGGTAAATGACAACTTTATCGTACACAAAAAAACCCTTTTCTGCAAGGGGCTGCACCACATGACTCGATTTTTATACTGTTACTTTTTCCTTAAAAAGAAGGTCGAAATACGCGCGGGAGGGTGGATCGCTGTCCAACGGCGGAAGGCCTTCTCCATATCCAAGCTGAGATGATACTGCTGACAAAAACGTATCAACGCACGCGCTCTGGGCCGATTGGCGCGCGCTCTTTTGAACAGATTCGAGAAAATCAACAATGAGCAAAAAAAGCGCCTCGTCGCGAACATCCCACTTTACCAATTGATTAAAAATATCAATACCGTACAGCGCGGCGCTTAACGAAAAGAGAGATGCCTTGAGGGGTTCAAACGTTTCGTGAACATCAACGGTTGCGATACGGTCAAGGTTCTTGCCTTTTGCAAACGTGAACGAGCAGTGATTCAGAAGTTCCAAACTGCCGGAGAGCTTACTCTCAATCTTCCTCGTTCCTTGGGCTACTGCCTGCATTTTCCCATGCTCGAATGTATACAACGTAAAAAGACGATCGGCGTCGCGATAGTCCTTTTTTCCAATGATGATGCCTTGCGTTTTGTAGGTCATAAAACAAGCTTACAGGGGTTAGATTGGTAATGAAATGAGTACACCCTGAAATCATCAAAGAATTGTCACGTTTCGTAGAAGCTGTCATTCCCGCGAAGGCGGGAATCCAGACTAA
>JACQWH010000068.1 GCA_016209345.1 Candidatus Uhrbacteria bacterium | reverse complement strand
GATGAGTTCAAAAAAACAATCCCCTCCGCCTATTCGTATCGGATAAAGGCAGAGGAGTGCACGGGAGATTATATTTTTCGATCAAGTAGATGTATCGCATGTTTTGACACGACCGACACAGAAGAATGTAAAAATTTGCAATACTCCGTAAATCACAACAAAGACGTGTTTGACTGTTCGTATACCGGCGGATTAGAACGTGGTCTTGAAATAATGGGATGCGTTGGCGGATACAATTGCATCGGCTGTAATATTATTTGGTGGGATGTGGCGAATTTGTCCTACTGCGAGCTCATGTTCAACGGCGCGCAAGATTGCTTCGGCTGCATCGGCCTTCGCGGAAAGAAATTTTGTATTTTGAATAAACAATACAGCGAAGAGGAGTATAAAAAATTGACAGCAGGGATTATTGAACGCATGAAAAAAGCAGGGGAGTGGGGACATTTTTTTCCGCCGGCATTATCACCGTTCGGGTATAACGAATCACTCGCACAGGATTATTTCCCCCTCACAAAAGAACAGGCGCTTGCGCTTGGCTTTAACTGGAACGATCGCACGCCGGGAACATTCGGCAAAGGCACGCTTGATGCAAAAGATATTCCCGATGCGATTGCCGATGCAACCGACGACATTCTGCAAAAGATATTAACGTGCGAGAAATGCCAGCGGAATTACAAACTGGTGAAGCAGGAGTTTGAGTTCTATAAGAAACTCAAGATTCCAATTCCGCGAAGGTGTTTTGATTGCCGCCACCTTGATCGTTTGCATAAGCGGCGTCCGCGAACATTATGGTCGCGCCAGTGTATGTGCGACAGGACGGGGCACGACCACGTCGGTCAGTGTACAGTTAAATTTGAGACCACCTACGCCCCGCCTGAAGGCCGGGCAAGCACCCGTCGGACGGAATTGGTGTATTGCGAGGAGTGTTATCAAAAGGAGATCATTTGACGCGCTGATTTTTTGGAATGTAAAAATTGCGAAGAAGTTTTTTCTTCAGAAGCTCCGCGCGTTTCGGATTACGAGAAACAACGAGGACGCTTTTTCCCTTGAGGGTATTAAGGGCTTCCAGACGGTCAATCCATTCCTTAGTGACACGCGGCCCGGCGTGGTAGAGCCGTTCTATGTCATCGTGCAGTTTTTTATCAATCCATACATCAATAATAAATTCGCCAAACACATTGATATAGTAGTTGTCCTTTTGAAAGAGTGGCTTCGTGCGCACATGGTACTGGGCGTGAGTGCCGTCCATGAATTTTTTAGAGGAACGGTCGATCGGCGTATTGTGACCTGCTGTTAGCAGAAGAGGCATGCCGCGCTGTTTACAAAAATCAATGATTGCTATTTCGCTTGGATTCCGTGAATAGCAAAACCACCAGTGAGGGTTATACATCAAGACCGGTTCACGCGCCGGATTGTTTTCGATAAGCGTATAGAGCACATGCCCCCAGAACGTGTCAAGCAGAGAAAGGGTTTTGAAGGTATATCGTATGCGTTGATTGGGTTTGAGATCTTTGAAGTGTCCCACCGGCGTGTTTGGTTGGAAATACCACTGATGCGCCCGAGTGGAGAAATCAGCGATCCTCAAGAGCCACGCATGGTTGAGGGACGCTTGTTTTTTATACACAACAACAACTTCCTCACAGGCAAGTTCGCGAAGCGCGAGATAGACCCCTTGTTTTGATACGTGGGTATTGCCTGCATTCAGGCGGTCTATGAGCGCAGTAATGCGAAGGGGACCGTACTGGAGGGCCTGAACGAGCCGTTCTTTTGTTGTTTGGGGGGAGGAGAAAAGCATACCCATATATAGTATCAGTTAACGCTAAAAAAGTAAAGCTTTTCTTTACTATCATATTTTTTAACGACGTTTTGTTGCGTGTTTTTTTGCGCAGGATATGCTTCTGGTACGATATATGGAACTGGCATCCTGGCGTATACTAGTTTAGAGACATAGGAGAAAATCATTTTATAGACTGGATCCCGCCCTTCGGCGGGATGACAAGAGAGCGTACCGCCAGCATTCTTCTACAGTATCATCATAGGAATATGAACCAATGTACTCAATGCAAAAAGGAATTTGAGATCACCGACGCCGATCGGGAATTTTATGCAAAAATAAATGTTCCTGAGCCGTTGTGGTGTCCGGACTGCAGGCAAATGTCCATGTGGGTATTTCGTAATGAACGGAATTATTATTCCCGTACCTGTGACCTTTGTAAAAAGGCGATTATCTCCGTGTACCACCCACAGCGTATTAAGAATGTGTATTGCCAAAAATGTTGGTGGTCTGACGCGTGGGATCCAAAAGAATATGGCAAGGAATTTAATCCATCTCGTCCATTTTTTGAGCAGTATCGGGAACTTTTAGAGAAGGTGCCAAAGATTTCTATGATGAATGACGACACCATCACCAGTCAAAATTGTGAGTACTGCTATGATTTTGCATACGGAAAGAATTGCTACATGATGACCGGATCGTGGAAGGTTGAGAATTGTATGTATGGTGTGATGAATTGTGATGTCAAGGATTCGGTAGACAATTCTATTTTGGATAATTGCGAGTATGTATATGAAAATGCGGCATGCGATAAAAACTATGCATGCCAGCACTGCGTACAATGCACGAACGACACCAATGTCATTTTTGGATATGACCTGAAAAATTGCAACGACTGCATTGCATGCGCCGGTTTGCGCAATAAGCAGTATTGCATCTTCAATGAACAGTATTCAAAAGAAGAATATGAAAAAAAGAGGACTGAACTGCGCCTTGAAACCTGGAGCGGACGGGAAAAAGTGAAGAAGGAATTTGCCAAGTTTATTATAAAAATTCCGCGACGATATGCGCATTTTGTAAATTGTGAGGACTGTACTGGCGACAATCTTTTCAGGTCAAAAAATGCAAAGGATTCATTTAGTTTTTTGGGTCTTGAGAATTGCCGATATATGACCAAGGGTGACGGTGGGAAAGATTGTTATGATATCGTACATACCGGCGGGCCGGAACGGTGCTATTGGTCGGTGACGCCTGACAATTCATACGAGGAGTTTTTTGTCGTGTTTTGCTGGAAGTCACAGTGGGTGATGTACTCTGAAAATTGTCACACGTCGGAAAATTTGCTCGGATGCGTGGGCTTGAAAAAATCAAAGTTCTGCATTTTGAATAAAGAGTATTCCGAAAGCGAATATAAGGTCCTCAAGGAAAAGATTATTGATGGCCTCAAAGAACGTGGAGAGTGGGGACAGTTTTTCCCAAACAGTACATCTCTCTTTGCATACAACGAAAGTATCGCAGTATTTCATTACCCACTTGAAAAAGAGCAAGCATTGCTTTATGGGTATTCGTGGGCCGATGATTTACCGGGGACGCGCGGCAAAGAAACGGTTTTCTGGGACGCTGTCGCCGATAGTATCCGCGACATTGACGATGGAATCGCCAAAGAAATTTTTGCCTGCAAAGAGTGCGGAAAAAACTACAAAATGATCCCGCTGGAGTTTAAATTCTACAAACAACAAAATATTCCGCTTCCGCGTTTCTGTCCGGACTGTCGCTTTGTAAAACGAAGCAATCTCATGAACCCCTATCATCTCTGGCATCGCCAGTGCATGTGTGAGAAATCAGATCACGACCACACCAGTCGCTGCACAATGGAATTTGAAACCTCCTATGCCCCCGAACGCCCCGAGTTGATTTACTGCGAGCAGTGTTATCAAAAAGAGATGGCATAACACGCAAGGCCGATACCTTGTTGCACTTGCTTATTGAATTGGTGGTTAAGAAAAGTTGAAGTGACGGTAGTATTCGTGTAGGATGGTAGAATATGCACCACTTACCCGCGCACGCGCTCCATTCATTTTTCAAAAACCAACTCAACGAGCTGTATATCAGCATGGCGCTTCGTTCGTTTGCGTTTTCGCTCATTGATGTATTCGTTCCCATTTATCTGCTCATGGAAGGGTATTCGTTGCAAAGCGTATTCCTTTTTTTTGTTATTGTTCACGGGGTGCATGCGATGTGCGCATATCCTTCCGCGCGCATCGCGCTTCGCATTGGATTTTGGGCGCCGGTACTTGCGTCTTCCGCGCTTTTTATCCTCTTCTTCTTTCTCCTTCACACAATCGGAGAATATCATTGGCCCTTGTGGCTTCTCGGGCTTGTCAGCGGCGTTGCAAACCCGCTTTTCTGGATGGCGTACCACATTGACTTTGTCTCATGCAGCGATGCGGCAAAGCGGGGAGAAGAGGTGGGAACCGTAAAAATTATGAATATCGCGGCAACGGCGCTTGCTCCCGCGCTGGGCGCTCTCATCATCTCCGCGTGGGGCTTTCTTTCTCTCATCATACTCGTTTCCGTTATCCTTGCCGGGTCTACCCTGCCGCTTGTTTTTTCAAACAATCGTTCAGGCGTGTCGGACGGTATTCGACTTTCTGATATTTTTCATCATCAGCCGCTTCGGGAGGCGCTCAACTATTTCGGGCATGGGATTGATCAGGGTCTCGGGGCCGTGTGGGTGATATTTATTTTTCTTACCATTTCGCAAACAGTGACGGTCATCGGTTTTGCCTCCAGCATCGCCCTCCTGTGTTCTTTTTTTACCATTTTTTTTACCGGGAGGATGTCAAACCGCCATGCGCGTTCCGTGCTTCATGCCGGCGCAATCGGTACGTCAGTGGCCTGGCTTGTCCGCTTGCTGTATGTCAAAACGCCCCTGATGGTGTATATAACGAACGCATTGGGTGGCATGGCTACCAGCGCGGTGATCGTTCCGTTTTCAGTGATGGTATACGGAAGGTCAAGCGATCAAAAATCGTGCCGCCCTCTGATTACCGGCGAGATATTGTTTCATATCGGGAAAGTCGCGCTTTTTTCCATTATGGCCATTACCTCGAATTTTTGGGGAGCGTTTTTTGTCGGTGCCCTCGTCCCCCTGGTCTATTTTTTGTTTTAAATCTATGCACACCCGCGCAGGGTGATGACGTGGTATACTTGGAAGGACCATTCTCAATATTTTATTTTTAAGGGTCGCGTGCGACCCGCGCGTTGTGCCTATGACTATGCACATGATCACATTTGCCCTTCTTCTCATTGGGGGGCTTAATTGGCTTTTGGTCGGGCTTTTTGGCTGGGATATCGGCCAATTGTTCGGCGGACAGGGAGCCGCTGTCTCCAGGATTATCTATATCCTTGTGGGACTTTCGGCCATTTGGGAAATCGCTACCCATAAAGGGAGCTGTAAGGCATGCGCCGCCATGAAAGGTGAAATGAAGGGCGAGCAGAAGCCCATGCAGACCCCTCCTCCTCAGGCATAGATCTGAGAACATGATAAGAACCCTCAAAAGAGGGTTCTTTTGTTTGACATACCATTGGTGTCAGGTAGAATTTCTAAAAACAGTATACTGCTGACCCTTCACACAAAGCTTAACGAATCTCATTACATTCTATGACCATAGAATCATCGGCATTTCAGCATAACGGGAAGATCCCCTTGTTGTATACCTGCGACGGAGAGGGTGTTACGCCACCTCTGCGGGTAGGCGGCATTCCAAAAGATGCGCAAAGCATTGTTTTGATTGTGGATGATCCAGACGCGCCGGGAGGCACCTTCGACCATTGGGTGATGTGGAACATTCCTGTTGTGGCCTCTGATATGAAAGGGGGAGAAACGCCCCAAGGGGTTGTCGGAGAGAATTCACTTGCACAGAACAATTATGTTCCGCTTTGTCCGCCCATAGGACAGCATCGGTATTTTTTTAAAGTATATGCGCTCGATATTCTTCTTGACCTGCCGCCATCCTCTTGTAAAACGGCAATTGTTCAGGCGATGGAGGGGCATGTTCTTGATTTTGCAGAGATGATCGGGTTGTATCAGAGGGGGCGAGGAGTGATTCGTTGAAAACGAAGCAGGGGAGATAGATAGATGGGTGTGTATAACTTCATCGAGGGCGGGAAAAGCCCTTTTGTAGCAAGCACTTGCCGACCGAAGGTGGGGGCTGTATACTGAATGCAGGTCAACTCAATATACATGTGATTGCTTACTCTGAATATCGGTGTTCGTCATGCAAGAAATTGCTCTTTAAGGGCGTTTTGATAGAGAGCGAGATAGAGATTAAATGCCGTTCATGCCATACCATGAACGTGGTTGCTGCTGACTCCGGAAACGAATATCTCTGCGCAATAAAGCACTGCCCCGGGAGAGTGCCGATGCGAAAAAAACCATAATTTTAAGAGCCCTCTGCAAAAGGGCTTCCCGGTCATTTTTGAGTCAGTTTTGTTCCAAAAAAGATGATGGATGAGGAGGAATACTGGAGTATTCCGACGAGTTCAGCGCTTTTTTGGGGCGAAACTGGACAAAAATGAGCCGGAAGAAATT
>JACQWH010000067.1 GCA_016209345.1 Candidatus Uhrbacteria bacterium | reverse complement strand
GTCCTGTCCACATACTGGGATTTCAAAAGCTCTTCTTTCTTTAGTTTTTGCTTCGAAACTATGTCTTTTAGCATATTTTAAGCTTATTATTTTATTCCTAATGCACAAAAATAGCTAAACTTGTGCATTACACATAGTATAGTGCATAAAACATGCAAATGCAAGGATTATAGGAATAAAGCAAAAATTGGTGGATAGGAGGTAAAAAATTGACCATATTCACCCTGTTAGATAATTGACTATCTAACCGGGTAAACTAATTTCGGCGTTTCTCGGATTGTACAAAAGTGTACCATTCGCGAAATGCCAGTTAATTTCTTTGAATTACAAACTGTCATCCCCGACCCGATCGGGGATCCAGCCCAGGCAAAGAGTACTTATTCCATCTGGATCCCTGCCTACGCCGGGATGACAAAAGGAAGGCATTTCGACAGTTTCGTAATTCAAGTAATTTGCTTAATTTCCGGAAAGTTAAGCAAATCGCACCAAGCTCTCAAATCTGGTCAAACCGGTGGGATTGGATCGGAAGTGGTATCAATGGTGTGCCGGTGTCGCAAAGCTCGCCACAAGGGCAACAAATGGCAGATTCGGGTAACACAAAACCGCCTTTCGGGCGGTCTTGGTCTAAATCACAGCAACCGGCACTTTCGGATGTCGTCCCCTCTTGTGCGGTTCGAATTTCAACGGACCGAGATATATCTGGAATGAAAGCCCTTCATTCGTGTATGGTGCGACAAACACTTTTTTTATTGATAGGGCATGAATCATTTTATCGTACGGCGCGCATCGCGCCTTGAACCATTTGCGGCGCTGCAAAAACACCTTCACGAACAAATGCCTGCTCGGACTCCTTCAGGAAGCGAGAGGCGTTGAGAACTTCCACATAGACGGGAATACCTCTCTTGCTAAAATGGATGACAAACGGACCCATTTCTTGAGCGTAATCGATGGGAACGCGCGCAAGCTCGACACGCAAAATATCTGCCTCTTTTTCGTATGAAATTTTTTTATTTTGCTTCCTTGGCATACTGAGATTTTCTTCCGGGATAAAATGTAATCACAATTTTTATGTTTTCTTCCTTTCGATACACTACTCTCAAAACATGGGCGGCATCGAATATCCCCTATACTATTATAAACGACGGACGGGAGCGATCGATCTCGTCCGGATCGGCAAGAACGTCAACAACATTTTTCCTCGAAACAATAACACCGTGATTTCGAAGAATCGTAAATTTCTCTTCCGCATGTTTTGTAAAACGGACATCCATAGATAATGGTAGCAAAAGTGGCTAAAAAAGCAACCCGTAATCAATCCGCCAGATGACATGCTCGGCACCGCGCTTCATACTCCTCGTCGCCGACAACCAACCTCTCGGCGTTGCGTTGCGCGGGAGCCCCCTGTATCAGCCGCTGCGTCAGCGTCGCGCGGCCGCCGCAGGACATGCATACCGCGTCCAGCTTTATTACCTCATCGGCAATGGCGAGAAGCGTTGCCACGTGCTCAAAGGGTTCTGCTCGAAAATCCATATCAAGGCCGGCGACAATCACTTGTTTTCCTGAGGCGCGAAGATCCGAGATCACCGATAGAAATGTTTGATCGAAAAAATGCGCTTCATCAATACCAACCACATCATATTCAACGCTCTTATCAAGCATTTCCAGCGGCGTCAGGACAGGATACGCCGCAAATGCCGTTCCGCTTCTGCTCACCAATTCATTCCTACGATTCCAACGATTATCCATCGCGGGCTTGAACACGATTATCTTTTTCTTCGCAACAGCAAGCCGGCGAAGCCGGCGGATAAGCTCCTCGCTTTTTCCCGAAAACATGCATCCCGCAATGACTTCAATAGTACCCATAATGAGTTATCCGCGAATCAAGTGCATACTAACGTAACCACTCGCACGAAACCATAATGTCAAAATCCTAATGACAAATCAAGTCCAAAGCTAAAAATCAAAATTTTTGAACTTTGGATTTTGGATTTGATTTGACATTTGAGCTTTGTCATTTTATTTTTTACCGGTGTTCCAAATCGTCCTTCTTTTCTTTCAAAAATGTAAACCATTCCTCGGTAATGTCAACCAGCGCCTGAAACGGCAACTCAATGATGATATCGAACACAAAAACCAGAATATTTATGCGAGAGATGCGAAACGCAAGCCACTGGCCCAGCCGCATAATCGGATCGAAAAATTGGCTGACAAACAGCCAGAAGAAGCTTTCTTTCGTCTTGAGTATGACCAGATCGCGGATAAGGCGGCGCAGGGTGATGCCGAAGAACATGACAAGAGAGAGAAAGAAAAACAGTATCAGCCCGCTTGCGATATTGAAATCAAGGCGATGCAAGACCCATGCAAAGAGCCCGATTGAAAAAATAGAAATAACGCCGTAAATGATGTTGAAAAATACCGACAGTGCGATAGTGCGCCGACGAAACGCGATTTTTTGGGCAACGAATACTCTTTGCGGAACATCCGGATAGACGATTTCCGACACGGCTTGGACAATCTCGTTCGTGTTCGCGCTGCCGGGAAGACGGACGGTAAAGGCGATTGCCGCCAGTACGCAGGGAGGGAACAAGAGATTAATCAACAGCGGCTTGAGCTTGACATAATGAACCGTGAGCTTGTCATAGGGGATCTCCACCGCGAACCCGATAATCATCTTTGTCAAAAAGATATAGATGAAAGCGCGTATGGTGCGCGAATAGAGCCGTCTGCGCTGGGTCGCGTACATTTTTTCGCACACTTTTCGAATCTGCTCTTCAAGGCCTGCGGGATTATCCAGAATACTCGGGCCCCGCTGTTTGACGATGGAATGAAGAACGATAAATGCGATGCGAAATCTCCGAAACGCTCCCTGCATGCGCGTGTTCAGCGAAAAACGGATCGCCGACGCGATGCGGCTCATGATTTCCGGCACTTCGCGTGCTCGCGCGTCCGCATCTGCCATGCCGCCGTTCATCCATTGGGAAAATCCCTGTTTGAGAAGAAAATAATTCAGCCGATGGATGTTTGGGCGAAGAAGAATGCGGTATGCCGCGATAATGAGCTGACTCTTTCGTATCCTCTCATCAACGGCGGGAAATGACTTCTCGCATGAAGGTCCAAGCACGTCGGCCATGAGGCGGACAAGTCCTTCTTCCGCCTCCATCGGGACAAAAAGCTCATCCAGCGCGCAGGACGCCATGTGCAAAAGCCAATCCTGCCGCTTTTCGGTAAAAAGGCGCTGGCGTTTCAGCGCCTCCAGCACGCCCAGATAGCCGGATAAAATCTCCCGCACGCGCCCAATCATGCTCACGGGCACGCTGTTGTTGGACAAATACCGCGACCGAACGAGTTCCAGCACAAGCGACTGCGCGATATCGGACGGCGACAAAGAAAACATTATCCGACGTCCAAGAATCCTGCGTATCGCGCTTTGACGTATCAGGTGGTCATCCTGATACTCCATGGCGTTGCGGATTTTTTCATAATAAAAAGCGAGAGCGGACGCCGCTTCCGTCACCGCAATCGTCCCTTCTCCCTGTTCTCCTTTTTTTTCCGGAATGAATGTCCGAATATAGTCACTGATGCGCTGGTGGTTTGCCATATTATTTTTTCGAGGAAGGAAAAACCAAGGGACTCCCTCCGCCCAAATCACCCAGCGAAAACGGTTCCGGGATTGATTCACGCTCATCGCTTCTTGCTTGCGCATCCTGCCGCACAGTCGGTACCGGACGGCGTACCGCCATTCTCTTGCGATCTTCCGATTCGTTTGACTCCGACCAGCGCGCAATCTTATCTTCGACCACCTGGCGCGGCCGCGCATATCGCTCGCGCGAAACCTTTATCACCTTTTCACCATTCCCGGTCTTCTCTTCTTCGGAAAGCGGAGGCAAGCCGACCGCGGAGAACGGTTCGGATGCAATGCCGTTGATAAGGAGCTTTAAATACATCTGGTATTTCGGCAGGTTCACCAAATCCTCCTGAAGAAAACGGGGGGTAAACTCTTTTTCCAAATACTCGGCATCTGTCGCGCCGACGCGGTAGGCAATAGTCGTACCCACGTTACCGAAGACGGCCGCGCGCACTATTTCGTCGAGCTGCTCGATATACTGATGCGCCATAATGAGGCCCAGGCGGTATTTACGGGCCTCGGACAAAATATTGCCGAAACTTTCCGTTGCGAAGTTCTGAAACTCATCAACATAGAGGAAAAAGTCGCGGCGTTCGCTTTCCGGAACCTCAACACGCTCCATTGCCGAGAGCTGAATCTTCGTGATAAACAGCCCGCCCAGCAGCCGCGTGTTGTCCTCGCCCACTCTTCCCTTCGCGAGATTGAGAATGAGAATCTTGCCCTGATCCATAATCTGGCGAATATTGATGGTGGACGTCACCTGTCCCACGATATTTCGAATCAGCCCGACGGACAAAAACTGTCCGACTTTATTTTGAATCGGCGCGATTGCTTCCTGGGCAAAACGTTCGTTGTACCGCGCAAACTCCGTCACCCAAAACGCCTTGACCACCGGGTCCTGAATCTTCGCAATGACTTTTTGCCGGTATACTTTGTCCGACAGCATGCGATTTACCCCGAGCATCGTGCTTCCGGGGTAGTCGAGAAGCGCCAACAGCGCGTTGTTAAGAATATATTCCATGCGCGCGCTCCACACATCGGGCCATATTTTTTTGAATACGCCCATCAGCCCCGAGGATATCAGATGCTTATACCGATCGTCAGCGGTTTCAAGGATGTTAAATGCCACCGGAAAATCAAGGTCTGCCGGATTGATATAAACGACATCGTTAATGCGATCCGGCGGGATAAACTCAAGAATTTTTTCAGCCAAATCGCCATGCGGATCCACAAGACCGACGCCATACCCATGACGAATATCGTTGATAATCATGTTTTCCAGCGTGGTCGACTTTCCCATGCCTGTTTTCCCGATAAGGTACATGTGCCGAAGACGGTCATCGCGGCGAATACCGAATTTCCGCCGCTGATTGCGGAAGTTTGTCTGGGCGAAGATGGTAATATCGCTTTCTGGAAGGTCGGACATAAAATAGGTTTCAGGTTTCAGGTTTCAGGTTTCAGGTTTCAGGTTTCAGGTTTCAGGTTTCAGGTTTCAGGTTTCAGGTTTCAGGGATTATATATCCACTGATGACTGACCACTGAAACCTGAAAACTCATTTATGCGAAAGGTAAATTATCAGGAATGCCCGGCTCGGGCGCGGGAACTTTTTTCGACACCTGGGGCTCGTATTCGGGCAATGGCAACGTTGCCGGCGGCTCTCCGCGTTTCACTTCGGACTTACGCAAGAGCGGCGCGCTGACGTCCTCCATCGGGAAGTGCCAAATCGTTGCGAGCTCATCGACGCCGAAAATCGTATTTTTATCGCCGCGCGAATTGGATCGCGCCTTGTACGCGCGCATCAAAATACGCTTTCTGCGGTTGAGCCGATATTGGACAAAATAGTAATACGCGCGCACAAACGTGTGCTTGCCAAGGCCGAATGTATTCATATCATGGGCGTTGAATTGGCGATAGACCCCCATGATGCCCGTCACAACCTTTTTTCTGTTCTTCGGCGCCAATTCCTTTTTCGCGACATACAAAATACGAATCTTTGACTTGTATCCGAGTTTTCCCGACTTGAGTTCGATTGCCGTGACGAGCTCTTTTTCGCGAGGCGAAAGATTTATCATCTGGCTGCGCGGCTTGTCAGGACCTTTTCTCGCCGCTTCCACCGAAGGGGGATGCACGCCATGCAGCGCCGAGTGTACGATAATATGTCCAAGCCGGCCGAGCAGATTTAAAAGGTTGAGAATGGGATTTGCTTCCTTGTCTTTGTCAAAGTCCGTGACACCAATCATTTTCAACGCCAATCTCTGACACTTTTCCTGCCATGGTCCCTGGTCGACCGGCTTAATCGGATACTGCACCCACAGCTCCTCGCCGGGCTGGAGCATGGCCATAATCTCATAGAGTTGCGCGAGGGGATCCTTAAATGTTCCCGACAGCTTATCCTCAAAATAGGGGTAGGTCTTGACTGGCCAACAGTCATCTTGTTTCATCACAAGTTCGGTACCCCAACAATCCCACTCATCGTTGGGAAAATAGAGCGGATATTTCTTCGTGTAGTCCTCCGCTTCATGGATTTCCGCGTCGGGGTACTGCGCAAACACCGCCGCCTCAAATACATCACGCGTTTTAACCGGCACGCGCATATAGAACTGAATAAATCCTCCGTGGCTTGCTATTTCGCACGAAAAATTTTCCTGCTGCCTGCCTTCAATATGGGATTCATACCAGTTGATAGACACGTGCAACCCCATAAGCGAGGAAAAAACATTTTCCACCGACTTGACGGTCTGCTCAGTGCGCTTGGGCACATTAATCGCAAGAAGGATATAGTTAAAATGCGTATGCTCGTAGTGTTCGCCTATCTCAAACACCCACAAGCTCCAAAGGCACGCAAGGAGCGCAAGCAAAATAAAAAACCATCCGCCATGGACAAAAATATACGCCATCGCAATGAATGGATTGGAAAACTCAGGCAAGGTCATGAAAAACGCTAGTGGCGGGGGGAGATCCATGATGGGCTGGGGATTAGGGTATGGGAACTATGGACTAGATAAAACTTAAAAACGGGCTCTTGAGAACCATACTGCTAAGTATAGCATATATTCGCCTTTCTATCAATAAAAAATACCCGTGATGGTGCGGGTATTCATTTCTCATTTCACTTTATACTTTTCACGCTTTGTGCTTCCATTTGTGCCAGACGACCAACAGCGGTGAGGCGATAAAAATCGAGGAGTAGGTTCCGATGCCGATACCGGCAATAAGCGCGAGAGCAAAATACTTCAGCGATTCTCCGCCAAAGAAAAAAATTGCGGCCAATACCAACAGTACAGTAAGGGAGGTGTTCAGCGAGCGGACAATGGTTTGATTGACGGATGCGTTGACAATGTCTTCAAACGCCCCGCGGGTCTTCTGCAGATTTTCTCGAATGCGGTCGAACACGACGATCGTATCATGCACCGAAAAACCGATGACCGTCAGAATGGCGGGAATAAATGAACTGGTAATCTCAATGCCGCCGAATTTTCCCAAAATCGCAAACAACCCCAGGACAAATGGCACATCATGAAAAAGCGTAATAAGGGCAACCACGCCGTACTTCCATGACGCAACCGGATGGGATACTTTGCGAAATACGAAACTAATGTATAGGCAAATAAGGATAAGCGCGATGATAAGCGCCCAGACCGATTTTGTTTTCAGCTCCTGGCCGATGACCGGCCCGATGGACTCAAATGCGCGTTCGGTAAGGTCTGCGTCGTCTTTTTTTAGTTCCGCTAGTATCTTTTGATGCGTCTCCTCGTTCACGTCGCGAAATCGAAAAATCATACCGCGCTCGCCCGCCGGCTTTATCTCCGCTTCACCAATATCAAATGCTGTGAGTCGATCGGAAAGCGCATCCACCGGCGGCGCGTCTTTTGAATACTCTACTTCCAACAAGCTTCCGCCGGTGTATTCAATACCCGTCTTCAACCCCCAGAGTCCAAGCGACACGAGCGCGACGGTCGTATACACAACCGCGGTGCCAAGCCAAAAATTACGATGTTTTATAATGTGAACATTCATGCTACATGAATCAAGAATTAAGAATCAAGAATTAAGAAAATTTCTAATCTGCTTCTCCCGCTTGATTCTTAATTCGTAATTCGTAATTCTTCCTAACTATATATCTCGATATTCATACCTATCACTTACGTCTTTCCCTGAAAAAATCCTCTTACTTTAGCCAATCGCCATCCGGCGACAACCTTTAAGAATATCCGCGTAATGACGATTGCCGAAAACATGCTCACCACAATACCGATAGCAAGCGTCAGCGCAAAACCTTTAATCAAGCTTGCGGAAAACGAGAAGAGAACGACACAGGTAATGAGGGATGATACATTGCTGTCACGAATGGACGTCCATGCGCGTCGGAACCCTTCGCTGACCGCCGACTCGAGTTTCTTGCCCGAACGCAATTCTTCTTTCATGCGTTCAAAAATCAGGATGTTCGCATCCACCGCCATACCGATAGACAAGATAAACCCGGCGATGCCGGCCAGGCTCAGGGTGACAGGCATACCTTTAAACACCGAGAGCGACAACGATGTATAGATGATGAGAGCGATGATGGCAAGCACGCCGGCAAGGCGGTAGAAAAATATCATGAAGAGCGCAACCAGCAAGAATCCGAACAGCCCGGCGGCCAAACTCTTCTGAAGCGACTCCTCTCCAAGCGAGGGACCTATTGTCTGCTGGGAAAGAAGCGTAATCGGTACGGGCAGCGCGCCGGTGGTGAGACGCTGGGCAAGAAGCTTCGCCTCTTTCAGCGTAAAATCCCCGGTGATGACAGCGCTTCCGTCCAAAATCGGCTGCTGCACCGTCGGAACACTGATTGGCTCGCTGTCAAGAAATATGGCAATGGGCTTACCGACATTTGCCTGCGTCAGGGTCGCGAACAGCTTCTTTCCCTCATCATTGAACTCCAACGCAATCTGCGGCGAGCTTGAAGGATTGTTAAAATCAACTGTTGCGCGCTTGAGCTGTTTGCCGGTAAGACCCGTGTCCTTCCACAGCGATGGCGGCTCGAGATAATCCTGTTCTGATTTCGTCTTAAATAACATGCGAGCGATATGGTATTCGGGTATCAAGCGCTCGTCGCTCTTCCAGATGATATGATACCCAAACTCCGTTTCGACGACCTCGGAGATGCTGTTTTTTTTCAGCGCAAACGCCGTATCCTCAAATGCCTTGACCATTGCACCGCGCACAAACCATCCCAAGTCGCCTCCCCGCTCGCCGGCGCCCGGCTCGGTTGAGTTCTTCTTCGCAAGCTCGACAAAATTTTGCGGCGTTGCCTGGCTTTTCAGTTCATCGATTTTTTTCTTGGCCTCCTCCTTGCTTGTATCCTTTTCACAACGCGTCGCGCCCGTATAGCAGATGAGGACGTGATTCGCTTTCACTTCCTGTCCGTTGCGCTTGCCCAAAAGCTTGACGACCGAATATCCGTCGCCGTATTCGAGAATGTCATTTTTTACTTCGCCGTCTTTGAGCTTGTCGGCGGCAGCCAGCAAATATCCGTTCGACGATCCGGCGCTTGCCCAGCCCACATCGCCACCCTTGTCGCGCGTCTCGAGATCTTCGGAATTCTCTTTGGCAATCTTAGCAAAATCCGCCTTTGTATCAAGCGCCTTTTTCAGGGCTTCTGTCGCCCGTTTTTTTGCGTCCGCATTGAACGCGGTGAGTTCTTTTTTTTGTTCAGGGGTCAACCCTTCCTGTTTCGGCTCCTCCCCTTGCGGGAGTTGTTCTTTAAACTCAAGCAGCGGCGTGTCGCCGATCATTTTGATTGCTTGCGAGACGTCCTTCACGCCGGCAAGCTCGACAATAATACGATAGGTGTCGCCGACTTTCACGGTCTGGACGACGGGCTCTGCCACGCCGAAGATATTGATGCGCCGTTCAATCACGTCGCGCACGCCTTCAATGGATGAAGAAATATCGCCGGATGGCGTCTTGGAAAGATCCGCCTGGTATACAAGATGCGTTCCCCCGCGCAAATCAAGGCCGAGGCGGAACGTCTCAGGCGGCCATGTTTTGAAATGAATGGCGGGAAGCGTGACACCCTTGAGGAACGAAACGCTGTGAACTTGGCTGTTGAGCGACTCAAGGTTTGCATTATACGCCTCCAGAAGATTGTACTTCAGGGAAACAAGAAAAAGCAGGACAATGAAAAATAGCGTCCAGCGTATTTTACCGCGGCCTTTTGGTGCAAAAAATCTTTTGAGTGATGCCATACTGTCGGATGTTCCCTTTGTCATCCCCGACTTATTCGGGAATCCAGCAACCCGAGAAAAATTACCTTGTGGGTAGTGTACAAAAAAGAAAAAAAATTGCAATGGTACGGGTGTGGACGAAAAATGCTAAATAATGCCCTTGTCGCGAGCGGCCAGGGCAAGCCACCGCGGCGCGTTTGACAAATCACGCACGTACGTATTGCCGCTGGTACGAGCAATGAACAACTCGTGCTGAAGTTTTCTTGACCCAAGCGCCTCTGCAACACGCCAGCCATGCCTTCGCGACTTTTCAAAAAAAACTGGTTCCAGCAATAGGACGCCCTCACCGCGTATCGAAAATCCATAAGGGCTTGCGATTATCTTCTTTTCAAGAAGTGCCCGATCCTCAGCACGCTTTTTCTCTGCGCGTCGTGATTCTTTCCGCCGTACTGTTTCACCGCTGGCATCGTTTTGCGCGCGGGTATCAAATGCCCGCCAAAATGCTCCCCGCGGAATATTACGTCCCGTTTTTCCATGTTTTCGATCTCGTTTATTACCGCAAAGCCGACGGAGCATTTCATCATCATGTAGAATTTGGATGGCGTCCTGGACAACCAAAATTGCTCGCTGCTCATGCGGACTCAAAAAATCGAGCGCCGCCTGATATTCTTCCGGACTTTTCGCATGCAGCGCCGCAAGCGTTCGTACCGTTGTCTGATGTTTTTTTATCAACGCGAGTGCGTCTCTGGAACGCAATGCGATAATCGCGTCCAGATACTCCCTGCCGTGTTTTCTTCGCTCCCACGGAACAACTTCAGCCGGCGATGCCACCCGCATCGCTCCTTCCCCATCGACGATACTATTCACAAGCATATCGCGAACAGCGGCAAGCTCGCGATCGGTTCGATTGCCCTCATACCCTGTCCGCGGCTCGCGGGAAAGACGGACAATAGTGCCAAGCGGCGTATCTGCACCGGCCAACGCAAAAAGTCGCTCGAACGCATGGAGCTGGGCAGTACCGGACTCAACTACCGCTTTCTCAAGTTTCTTGAGCACCGCGCGCTGCGCGTCACGCTCCTCGGCCTTTGCGCGGAACGCTTCTTTCCGCTGTGCTTCCAGATTGGCATGATACTGCCGCTGCGCGTCCTCCCCCCATTCATTGAGAAGATCCAAAACGCCAGGGCTCTCTTTTAATTCCGTTAGTACGCGATCAAGTTCTTCACTTTCCTTTGCATACTTTTCATTCTGCTCTTTGGAAAGACCGTCTCGTCCAAGCGCTTCCCGCACATATTCCAAAACGCTCTGCCGAAGCTCTGCGCTGCACCGATCTTGCTCACCACGGAGTTCGTCAAGCATGTCCTCCGCTTTTTGTGAAAAACGTTTTCCCCCCCTATGATTTTCAAGCGTGCGAATATCGATATCAAGACGGTTTAATATATTTCTCGTCGGCTTATCAATAAGCCCTTCGCTGCACATCCTGCTGTATCCCGCAGGCCCCATCTCAATATGAAGCAAACCCTGAAGTTGCATGAGAGCGTCGTGTTCTTGAGATCGTCGTTCCTGATGAATGCTCCACGCGCTGTCCAATGCCCCCTCTGCTTTAAGGGCATTATTCTCGGGTGATACGGCTATACGCTTGGTCAACTCTTCAGCGCTTCGCAAGCGGCTGTCCAAATCAACAATGCCGGAAAGGACAATAGGCGCCTTCTCACCAAGGACGGACGGTTCGTCTCCTCCAGGACCCCCTTCCAGGACAGAAAGGTCTGCGGATGGCACTTCTGCTTTAGACATAGTGTTTGTATAACAAAACCTTGATGGTTAACTTGGTAAATAGATCGGTACACCATGAAATCGTCAAAGAATTGTCACATTTCGTCGAAGCTGTCATTCCCGCGGAGGCGGGTATCCAGAATAACAATAAATCCGTTTTAGGAAACACCGGAATTATATACTGGATCCCGGTCCCCGATCCAGTCGGGGAGAGGCCCTCACACGCCGGGATGACAATGCTTTGGCG
>JACQWH010000066.1 GCA_016209345.1 Candidatus Uhrbacteria bacterium | reverse complement strand
CGCGTTGTCATCCCGAGCGAAGTCGAGGGATCTACGTTTTCCTTTCAACCGCATAGATTCCTCCACTCCTTTCAGTCGGTCGGAATGACAAAAAGTGGCGTTTCGTAATTCAAAGTAATTAAATACCAATGTCCCAATGTCTAACCATCTTACAGGCGCGTATCTCCCCCTTTGGGATTTGGTGCTTCTGGTATTGTTTAGGTCAATTAGGTCAATTAGAAATTAGATGAATTGCCCAAGTGCATCCTCTACCCACAGGAAACTCTGAAGATCCGATATTTATTAGAAATTTGGTGAATTAGGTGAATTAGAAATTGATAGTGTGCTATACTATACCCTAACCCCTAGTCCCTATATCCTAACCCTTGTCCGATGGATACAGCAGAAACACTTTCATTTCGCAAGATGCTTGTCACGGCGGCAAAGAGAGACGCAACCGACTTGCACCTCACTGTCGGCTCTCCGCCGATGATTCGTGTTGACGGCATTTTGGAACCCCTTGAAGGGGAAGACATTCTCACATCACTTAAAATAGAGCGCATTGTTGAGTCGATGACAAGCCCGGATCAGCGCGATCGGCTCGCAAAGGAGCGGGATATTGTCGTCATGACTGTTTTTGATAACAAAATTCGGGGGAAAGTCCACATTTTTTTTCAGGAGAGTTCGATGACGGTGTCTTTGCGCTTTTTGACGCTGAACGTCGAAACGATCAGGGCGCTCAATATGCCGCCTGCCATTGAAGCAATCGCTGTTTTGAAAAACGGGCTGGTCATCGTCGGCGGACATTTCGGATCAGGGCGCACGACGCTTGCCCTCGCGCTTCTTGAGCATATCAACCGCGCGCGCGTTGAGCATATCCTGACCATTGAAGATCCGATAGAGTATGATATGGTGGGCAATAAGAGTATTGTCAACCAGCGTGAAGTCGGCAGAGACGTGAATTCGTTTGACGCCGCGCTTGATGCCATCGAGAAAGAAGATGTCGACGTCGTGTTTATCAGTGAGCTGGAAAACACGTCGGCGACGCGCAAAGTCCTTGAGCTGGCAAATGCCGGTATTCTGGTGATCGCCGTGATGGATGTAAGCTCGTCGGATAAGGCGCTTGAGAAAATCATTTCCGGATTTCCGTCATCCGAACAGACATATATCACCGAGCTGCTCGCCGACGCGCTTCGTGCAATCGTCATCCAGTATCTCTTGCCGCGTATCGGCGGCGGGCTGGTGCCGGTGCACGAAGTGCTGGTCAATACCTCTTCGGTGCGTTCATTTATTCTCTCGCAGAAATTTTCCCAGCTTGCGCAAATCATCGCGTCGTCGCGTGCGCAAGGCATGATAAGTTTCGACCATGAGCTTGCATCGATGGTAAAAAACAGAATCGTGTCGCTCGAACACGCGCGCGAGGTGGTGAAAAACACCGACATCTTTGAATCATTGGTGAAGGGAATCTTTAGCTAACTCCTACAAGCTATTCTATGATTGACATGGAAACACTGGTTTCTCTCTGCAAGCGTCGGGGATTTGTTTTTCCCTCCTCGGAAATCTATGGCGGCATGCAGGCGATATACGATTACGGGCACTATGGCACGCTCCTGAAAAATAATATCCGCGATGCGTGGTGGAAGGATATGGTGCAGTATCGCGACGATGTTGTCGGTCTTGATAGCGCAATTTTCATGCATCCGACGACATGGGTCGCGTCCGGCCATGTTGGCGGATTTAATGACCCGCAGATTGATTGTCGGAAATGTAAAAATCGATTCCGTGCCGATCATATTTTGGAAGGATTCGGTATCAATGCCGACAAGGCGCCGCTTGATGAAATCAACGCCCACCTTGATCGTTTGCGAAAAGAAAAAAAATTAAAATGCCGCGAATGCGGTTCGCCCGATCTGACTGCGGCGCGGATTTTTTCTCTGATGGTCAAGTCAAATATCGGATCGCCGACCGATGAACTCAAGGAAGAAAACGCGGTGTATCTGCGACCCGAAACGTGCGGCGGTATTTATTTGGAGTATAAAAATACCATTGACGCGCTACATTGCAAGCTGCCATTCGGCATTGCGCAGGTGGGAAAAGCATTTCGCAATGAAATTGTCGCGCGACAATTCATCTTCCGCACGCGAGAGTTTGAGCAGATGGAGATGCAGTATTTTCTGCATCCCGACTCCATGAACAAGGCCTATGACATGTGGAAAGATACGCGATGGAAGTGGTACCGCGAGTACGGTATTTCGGAAGATGAGATCCGCTGGTATAAGCACGAAAAGCTTGCGCATTACGCGTCGGAGGCGTATGACGTGGAGTATCGTTTCAAAGCGCTTGGCGAGTATAAAGAAGTGGAGGGCATTCATGCGCGCGGGGATTGGGACCTGTCCCAGCACTCGAAGCATTCGGGTGTTGACCTGAGCTATTTTGACGAAAAGACCGGCGAGCGGTTCATTCCCCATATTGCGGAAACATCCGTTGGCCTCAATCGCCTCGTGCTGATGTTCATCGATCATGCGTATACCGAAGAGCAGGCGCCGACAGCCGGCGGGAAAGAAGAAACGCGCGTGGTGTTGAAGTTTGACAAGCGGCTCGCCCCGGTCAAGGTTGCCGTGCTGCCATTATCGAAAAAGGAGGAATTGCAAAAACCGGCGCGAGATATTTGGAACACGCTCAAACGCCTGTTTATCGTTGAATACGACGAGACGCAGAGTATCGGCAAGCGGTATCGCCGCCAGGATGAAATCGGTACGCCCTATTGCGTGACGGTTGATTTTGATTCGCTCGAGGACAACGCCGTCACCGTGCGCGATCGGGACACGATGGCGCAGGAACGGATTGCGATTCGGGAACTCGAAGCGTTTTTTAAGGAGAAATACGCCATGTAAAACCGATGGTTTTACAATTTACCTAATTTCTAATTAACCTAATTACTCTAATCAAATCCCAGTGTCACAATGCCTAAACGCCTCACGAAAACGTATCTTCCCTTTTGGGATTTTGAGTCATTGGTCATTCTTTAGGTCAATTAGGTAATTAGGTTAATTTATTGTATGTATAAGAAGTATACCCTGAAAAATAATGTCCGAGTGATTCTTTCGCCGCTTCACGAAACGCAGACCGTCACCGTGCTGGTACTCTTTGGCGTCGGCTCGCGCTATGAACAGCCGCGCATCAATGGCATCTCTCACTTTATTGAGCACATGATGTTCAAGGGCACGAAGAAGCGCCCGACGGCTCTGGCGATTTCAAAAGAGCTTGACGGCGTCGGCGCCCAGTACAATGCCTATACGTCAAAAGAGGTGACAGGATATTGGATAAAGACAAGCAAGGACAAGATTGATCTCGCGCTGGACCTGGTGTCCGACATGCTATACAACTCAAAATTTGAAAGTCAGGAAGTGGCCCGCGAGAAAAAAGTGATTTGCGAAGAGATGCACATGTATCGGGACAATCCTATCATGTATGTCGATACGCTTCTTGAAAAACTCATGTTCGAGCCGTCGCCGCTGGGCTGGGATATCGGCGGGGATGACAAGATTATTCTGTCGATGAGCCGCAAGGCGCTGGTGGATTTCAGAAACAGCCACTATCACGGGAAAAATCTTGTTGTTGGCGTTGCGGGGAATATCAATGAAAAAGAATGCCTTTCAAAAATTCAACACGCGTTCGGTGATTCCTGGGAACGGGGGACAAAAGCGAACGTGTGCGCTCCATATCGCGGGAAGGCACAGGCAAAACCGCGCATGACGGTATACTATAAGGATACGGAACAGATTCAGGTTGCGCTCGGCTTTCACGGCTATTCGTATACCGACCCGAAAAGCTACGCCGCGTCGATGCTTTCGCTTATCCTTGGCCAGGGCATGAGCTCGCGGCTTTTTATCGCGATTCGCGAGCGCCGAGGGTTGTGCTATTCCATTCGTTCAAGCCATCAGTCATTTTTGGACACGGGGATTTTTTCCATCCAGGCAGGCCTTGATAAGGCGCGGATTTCAGAAGCAATCGCCGCGATTATGAAAGAATTATATCGCATCAAAACAAGCGGTGTGACGGCCGCGGAGCTCAAACGAGCAAAAGATCATATCAAGGGCATGATGGCCATTTCCTTCGAGGACTCGGAAAATGTCGTGTCTTGGTACGTCACCCAGGAGGTGCTTACAAAGAAGCTGTATACTCCGGAAGAAAAGTTTGCCACTATAAAAGCGGTGACAAAGGAACAAGTGCAAAATATCGCCCGCGCGCTGTTTCAAACCAAGCGCATCAACATGGCCGTCATCGGCCCGTATAAGGACGATAAGGACTTCCGCTCGCTGCTGAAAATTTAATCCTCATGTCAACATCTATATCAAATCGTGTAGTAAGCTTCGGCCGGTCATTTCCTCTGCCGGCTTCAAGTCGATGACTTCCAGGAGCGTTGGTGCAACGTCGGCAAGAATGCCGATAGGGTTGAACTGAACCTTGAGCAGCGAAAGCTCATCGCTCGTTCGGTCTTTGCGCTGTTCTTCGTCGACAACGATAAACGGAACAACGGTTGTCGAATGCTCTTTGTCGGTTTTTTTCGTCACGTAGTCAACCACGCCCTCGGCATTGCCATGGTCTGCCGTGATTGCCGTCACGCCTCCGGCCTTTCTGTTTGCTTCAACGATTTTCCCGATGCATGTGTCGGTTGTTTCTATGGCCGCAATCGTTGCGTTCATGTTGCCGGTATGCCCTACCATGTCGGGATTGGCAAAATTCACCAGACAGAAATCGTATTTCTTTTTTTTAATCTGCTCAACGAGCTTGTCTGCAACTTCCGCCGCGCTCATTTCCGGTTTCATGTCGTATGTCTTCACTTTTGGCGAAGGCACCAGAATCCTGTCCTCGCCCCTGTAAATATCTTCAGATCCTCCGTTGAAAAAATAGGTGACGTGGGCATATTTTTCCGTCTCGGCAATGCGGAGCTGCTTCAGGCCGGCTTGCGCCACCAGCCAGCCGAAGGGATGTTTGATGTTCTCGGGCTG
This sequence comes from Candidatus Uhrbacteria bacterium, assembly GCA_016209345.1. Lineage (GTDB taxonomy): Bacteria > Patescibacteriota > Patescibacteriia > JACQRZ01 > JACQRZ01 > JACQWH01. The sequence continues at coordinate 18,248 of JACQWH010000066.1, read as the reverse complement.
GAACGCAACCCCGCTTACTGGCATGCCCGCTTCGTATTCCGTCATCGTGGCGAAATGCAGATTTTTCGGCACAGCTGCCCGTTCAAAATTTTTAAAGTCCTTTTCGACGAAACTCTTTGCAATCTGCCGCGCGCGGTCGGGACGGAAGTTGAAAAAAATGACGGCGTCATTATCACCAATCAGTGCAAGGGGCTGTTCCTTGCGATCGGTCAGAACAACCGGTTCGAGCATTTCATCGTCAATATTTGCCTTGTACGCCTTTTTGAGCGCGTCATACGGATCGCGGTTTTTCTCGCCCGCGCCCATGCAGAGGAGGTCGTAGCTTTTTTTCGTGCGATCCCAGGTATTGTTTCTGTCCATGGCATAAAAACGTCCGCAGAGCGAAGCAAGAACTCCTGTTTTGAGTTTCTTCATCGTCGCCTGCAGATCTTTGAGTTCTTTTTCGGCGGCTTGGGGCGCGCTATCGCGTCCGTCGGTAATGGCATGTACGAACACGTCTTTTATTTTTTCCTCCTTTGCAAGTTTCAGCAGCGCTTTGAGATGTTCAATGTGGCCGTGCACGCCGCCCTTGCTGGCAATGCCCAAAAGATGCATCTTCGATTTGTTTTTTCTGACATGTTCGCATGCCTTGAGCAACGCGTCGTTTTTGAAAAATGCGCCGTTGTCAATGGATATGTTGATGCGCGGAAGATTTTGATACAAGACAAAGCCGGCGCCGAGGTTGAGATGGCCCACCTCTGAGTTGCCCACTTCCCCCCAGGGAAGCCCCACGGAAACGCCCGATGCATCAAGGACGCCATTGGGATAATGCGCGATGAGGTCATCGAGCACGGGTTTTTTTGCCAGCGTGACGGGATTTTTGTCTTGGATGGGGCTTACACCGTATCCATCCATGACAATGAGAACAAGCGGTCGTCGTGCCATAATAATGTAGAGGTATGATAAGGGTAGTATAGCACGGTGTGCTGTATTGACCAGTAGTGTATGTCTGATACACTTGTACGATATATGCCGCGGTGGCGGAACCGGTAGACGCGCACGACTCAAAATCGTGTGCCGCAAGGCGTGAGAGTTCGAGTCTCTCCCGCGGCAAATGTGTTCGCGAGCAGCTCCGCAGGGCTGCTTTTTCTTTTCACCACTTATACACTCCCTTTGACAGTATTTTTGTGCTATACTTATGCCAGTAAGCATCATTTTTGACATAATCCCCTATGTCGCATTATTTTCGTTTTAAGGAAAGCGGGTCGCGTCCTTCTTTTTTTGCGTTCGCGGGCGCTGTTTTTTTTCTTTGCCTTGCGTTTTTTCCCCAAAGCGCATTTGCGCAGAATGTGAATCCGGGGCAAGAGGGTCCCGCCGGGGATGTAGGAGTATCGCACCTGCTTGAGGTACTCAAACAAAGCGGAGTTAATCCTGCCGCTGACGCATCGAAGTTTAATGGTATCGTCAAGATCGGCGGGTCCTCCGAGAGTTATCGCGGTGTTCTTGAAATTGGCAATAGGGCGGTTGAAGATCTTTCCGACATTCAGCGGACTATTGGCAATAACGCCATTGTCATCAACTCGCCGACGTACCGCGCCAATCAGTATTTCCCCGGTCTTGTATGGTCGGCGGGGATTCAGGCCGCACCAAAACCAAAGATGGGTATCTGGGGGCAGATGACGAACACGGGATCAAAGATGTATTTTGGCACATCGAGCAATAGCGATATCGGTATTACCAATCAAGCGATGACCATTGACCAGGACGGGCGGGTTGGGATTGGAACGCCGAGTCCGAAAAGCATGCTTCATCTTTACAATACTACAAGTACAGAGCTCCGCGTAGAAGCGGTTGATGGTGTAAACGATCGGTCAGCAAAACTTTCCCTTCGCGGGTCTGGGAATGGAGGTGCATTAGCCGGTGGAGCAATTATTGATTTTACTGACAGCGACGGCACTCCAGGTACTCCGGGCTCGTTGACCTTTCAAAAGAACGGAGCACCGTACATGACCATCCTAAATGGAGGAAGCGTCGGCATCGGGACGACGAGTCCAGTATCGCCTTTAACTCTTTATAATTTCTCAAATGTTGGTCCGAAATTAACGTTAGCAGCACCCGGCGGCGGCAGTCCAGGCATTGATTTTAGACCCTATCATAACGAATCACAGTGGTCTAATCCAGCGCAGGCAAGTATAGCGGTAATCGATAATAACTGGTCGGCTGATATTCATTTTGCAACCAAAATTCCCGGGTCATTAGGAAACGCCCTCGTTGATCGTATGGTTATAAGAAATGATGGCAACGTCGGCATTGGAACGACGACGCCAGGGGCCACATTAGATGTCGTCGGCACAATAAGATCCTTAACCGCCCCGGGTAATGTTCCCTATTATCGTTCAAAAAGTACGAATCATGCTTCTGAATGGGGATTTGGCACGCAAGACGATGATAGTTTTGCCTTCTGGCGTATTCCTAACGGAGGGTCTTGGAGTGAATTGATGCGTATCAATTCCTCCGGCATGCTTGGTATTGGGACAGGGCTTCAAGTAGGACGAATAGATGCCCAGGGAAGCACGGAATATTATATTGGCGGTCATGCGATTACCATGAAAGGCCTCAAAGGCGACGATCATTTACCCTATTTACAGATGCGGGAGGAAAATGGTGCTCGGGCATTCTATCTCGGCTGGGGGAGCAAGACGAACAAAAGAGTAGATTGGAACTTTGAAAATGGATACAACCTTGCAATAAATGGTAATGTCGGTATTTCCGGAACGCTAGCCGCGGGTACGTTGGCAATTGCAGACACCCTTCGCTTTGGTAGTAGTTACTTGACATCAAGATTATCTCAGGAGAATCAATGGCAGAGGTTTATGCTTGGGTATGGCATTAACTGGGATCAAGGCCAGAAGAAATATGTCGTGAGTGACCCGACAGATAATCGATCAACATTTTCAAACGAAAACGGCACATTTGTATGGGCACAACAAACAGGCGGCGCTCCTGCAACATATTCATATAGTGACTGGCACGCCAATAACAAGATGGTGCTTTCGCCGGATGGGACATTGTCCATAGCGAATAATTTGGGTATAGGAGGAGTCCAGTATTCGGGAACACCTTCCGCAAGAAGATTGAATAACGTAGCTGTTTTTTCTGAAGGCGGAGAATCCCAGACGGGCGTTATCGTCATCCAGACCACCGTCCCTCAAGACAGTAGTACGATGATTAATTTGAAGATTAATTTATATGGCTCCTATAGAGAAGGGGGCAAAGCTATTGTTGAAATTAATACCGGAGGATATTGGACACCTCAGAATAATAGCGGTCTAAGAGGCGCACAAACGAATAACTCGAATTATAAATATAGGGTTCGGTATGCCAGAAATAAAAGTACCGGAAACGTTGCGGTGATTATAGGTGAGACAAATTCGGTTTGGCCATATCCAAAAGTGGCCGTAACTGAAGTTCTGGCGGGCCATGGTTGGAATGATGCTTATGGAAACGGATGGACAATAAGCAGAATCTCTGATTTGTCTGGCTATGAAAATATGGTCGATGTGCCAGAAACCACCACAGCATATAACTTGAGCGGAGGATCTGTTGCGGCAACTACGGGAACTTTTTCCGGTCAAATTAATGCAGGAAACTCTGATCTGTATTTCACTAAAACAGATCACAATCACACGGGTATTGGTAATACAAGTGGTTTTGCGGCAATCGAAAATGCACAGGATTATGGCGCGCTTATGATATTGGGTAGGGCGACTTCAAGCGGGCGGATAGTTAAGCTATGGGACTATCTCCAGGTGAACGGGAATCTTGGTGTGACGGGCTCAATAGACGCTAGTACAATATATACAGACAACTGGTTTAGAAGTAACGGGAATACCGGTTGGTATAGCCAGACCTATGGGGGCGGCTGGTATATGTCAGATACCTCGTGGATTAGAACGTATAATGAAAAAAATGTTTGGACTGGAACCGGACTATTGGGAAGCGGCGGAGGATTAACCGTCGGATATGGCGGGCAGGAACCCAATACTTCAGGCGGAGCTATCATCGCCGGCAGCGTCGGCATCGGGACCACCGCGACAGACATTGCGGGCGTGGTACATAAAGCGCGCATTAAAAACTCTACTGATGGAAGGGTGCTGGCACTCGATGGTACCAACTGGTCGGGATTATGGTGGGCGGTCGGCGGGTTGCCACGCGCCGCTATTGATGTCCAGAACGATGGTTCTATGACATTTTGGACAAATCCAGATGGTGTATTAAATTCCTGGTCTCAACGAGCAGTTATTGCTGCCGACGGTAGAGTCGGCATCGGGACGACGGATCCGAAAGCAAAACTTCATGTAAACGGACCGATATTTTTTAACGATGCAAGCGGAAATGATACGTCTCGATGGGGTATGTATGTGTGGAATGACCAGCTCCAGTTTAGCGTGAGAAATAAAAATCAGGCTAATGATTGGAGCTGGCAGAAGACCCCGATTGCATTTGATATATACGGCAATCTATTTCTCGGCACTACTATAACAAAGCCTCTTGGAAATACGTTCTACATTGAAAGTGATAATAGAGCAGTAGCGTTGTGGGGAAGCGGACATGCAAGTTTTCGCGGAACGGTGGAAGTCGGTGGATGGGGGGATAGCCCAAATGAAAACGCAATCAGAAATTATTGGTGGGGAATGCCAATCGTTTTCTGGCTCAGATCCTCAAATGGAGGATGGAACAAGCCGATGTCCATAAATCCTGACGGAAGCGTTGATGTATGGGGTGCCTTAAGGGTTCGCGGTCAGAATGTCGGTCCTGGTGGTGGCATGGGGAGCGGCACGCCATCGCAGTGGACGAGTATTCCAAACGGCATATACTACAACGACAAGGTCGGGATTGGGACGTCGAATCCAACATTCGCCGGTTCGAGCATCCACTCACCATCTGGAATTGAGCTGTCAAATTCGGCGCCCGAGTTTCGTATTACGAGAACGAACAGTGGCGCAAGGAGCTATGGATTGGAAATTGATAGTAATGGGTCTTTTTATATTAACGATGACACGGCAGGTGCTGGACATCAAAGATTGGCTATATTAACCAACGGCAATGTCGGTATCGGGACGAATCTTCCAGGAAGAAAATTCGAAGTGTATGGTGGCAGCGCCGATACATTTATTCATGTAGATTCGAATAACGGCTATAGTTCTGGAATAGAGTTTGCTGAGCAGGGGTATGGTAATCAGGCCGATCCTCGCTTAAAATGGGGAATTCGCGAGTATTATAATGGCAGAGATGATATTTTTAGAATCAATCCTGTTCGTGATTCGGTAGAAAGTGTTGGTATTACAATGAAGGCCAGTAATGGCTATGTTGGGATTTTGAATACAAATCCGAATACCTATCTTACGGTTGGCCCTGCAGGAGGTGTTAATGGATCAGGTAATCTCCCTGGTATTTCCATGAGATCGAATCCGTGGACATTCATGCATTATAGCGTCGGACAAGATGATACCCATAATGTTTTTCTCAAATGGGTATGCGGGAGCAATAAGGGTCCTGCGGCCTATTGTTATGAAGGAAATTTGAGCTATGGATCACTCAGTACATACGGTGGAAATGGCAACCTCATTTTACAGGAAGATGGTGGCAATGTTGGGATTGGGAAAAAGTTTAGGGGAGGAGCCAAAGCGCCCCAATTCGAACTCGACGTAGACGGTTCTGTCAACGTAGCATTTGTCGATGATAAAAAGAAACTCGCAATGAACGACTCCTCCTTCGGCATGGACGTCGCCGAACTCTTTGACGCTACCGAAGAGGTAGAAGAAGGAGACGTGTTGGCAGTGAGCGGTGAAGGGAAAAAAGTAAAACGATCAACCAAGGAATATCAGCAAGGCCTCATGGGGGTCGTGTCTTCTGCCCCGGCAGTGCTGTTTGAGGGCAGTGAGCTAAAACTGGCTCCCGACCCTGATAGATTTATCAAAGGAACCAAGCCGCCCGTCACGCTCGCCGGCCGCGTGCTTGTAAAGGTGAACAACGAAAACGGCGCGATACAGCCCGGCGACTATCTCACATCATCAAGCGTTCCGGGCGTAGCCATGAAAGCCACCGAACCCGGCCCCACCATTGGTATTGCCTTGGATTCATTCAATGGTATCGCGCAAGGAAAGGTGCTCGTGTTCGTCAATGTCGGAGAGAATAACGTCGGCACGCTTGTAGATGAGGTAAAGAAGATAAAGGACTCAAACAGTGATATTCAAAAACGTCTCGACATGCTCGAGAGAGGTTCGCGAAAGACGTATTGGTAATTATCAGGTTGTCATTCCCGCGTAGGCGGGAATCCAGTCGCAAATTATGCTTCATTTTTTTGATAAGAACCGCAATTTTGTTAGCTCTATGAAGCAGGGAAGTAAGGAAAAATTTTTTAAGATCTATGCGAATTTGCCGCTTGGGATACGACAAGAAATTGTTTTAGTTCTCAATGACGGCCGTCCGATTACATGGAATGTTGCGTATATTGAGATTGAAGCAGATACCCCTTTGAGCAAAGATATTTTGGAGAAATTAGAAAAATTCAAGATTATCTAAGCAGTATGCGTCATCAAGATCAACAATTGCTTGCAGACGAAGACGTGCGTCGGCTCGTGCTTGCCCGCTTGTCGATACTTTCTTCTGATACCGTCATATCGCTTGGGTCGGCCGGCAGTTTTACGCGGGATGAATTGGTTGAGCGAGTTGAAGATGGCGATGCGATAGGCGAAAAGTTGGCAGAAATTCAAATGGAATGGCTTCAATCATTCAAGGGCGATGATGGAATATGACTTTGCTTATAACGCGGCCACAGCACGACCTCACGACACGCTATATTTCGTCTTGGGCAATTGAAGCGATACGGCACGCAGAAAGAAAGGGGCATGCAGTTATAGATTTACAAAAAGAAAAAGCAAACAGAAAAGAGTTTGTTGGCAGGATTGAAAAAGTGAAGCCGCATATCGTGTTCCTCAACGGTCATGGTAGTAGTGACTGCGTCACGGGGCATGATAACGAAGTATTGGTTGGGACAGGAGTGAATCATGAGGTTCTGCATGGGAGGATAACCTATGCGCTGTCATGCGCCTCCGGAAAATTTTTAGGGTCAAAGATCGGACAAGACAATCAATCGGCATATATCGGTTTCAACGATGATTTTATTTTTGCTGCGAATATGAAATATAGTACACGACCGCTTGAGGACACGGTAGCACGTCCTTTTATGGAATCGTCAAATCAAGTGGTGAATTCATTATTGAAGGGGCATACAGTCGATGAAGCAACGGAACGATCGCGGGATATGTATCGGAAACACTATGCACGTCTATCCTCAAGCATTGCCAATCCCGACGCCATTCAAGCGGCGCAACTTCTTTGGTGGAATATGCGGAATTTGATATGGAGCGGCAATGGTAAGATGGGTATTTCATAGATGGCAGAACAGAATAACTTTCAATAATGTATGCCTCGCCTTTTTGATAAGAACAGCAGTTTCGGCAGCGTCTCAAAGCGCGCTCTGTTCAGCGCCCTGTTTTTTGTTGGTGTTCTCACCGCCGGATTCTTATTTTTTTCTCAACCGGCCGTTGCGGATATTTGTGTTCGGGGACAGTGTTTGGATAATTTGGAAAAACTTCCAGTGAACGCAAATTTCGGCTATACGTTTAAAAGATTCAGGCCATCAACAGCGTGTAATGACAGTATCTATGCGCATTATTGTTATAATGCAAGCGATTTCAAAGAAGGGCTTGGATCCGGTCAAATCGGAGGCGATACGCAATATTCAAAAGGGTATTGCGACACTACTACAGGGGCCAACGGCAAAAACTGCGCAACGGAGTATGAAGCGAAAGTAACCAACACCACCGGCCCGCTGTGCATCAAGGGGCGATGTTATGATCCGTTTCTAAGACCGACAATTGATTTTACGATAAATGATCAGAAGGGAACGGTAGTGTTGCTCAGTCCAGAGATCCACTTGAAGTGGACTCTTCAGAACGCAGAGAGTGTGGAGGCCAGCTGCTCAGGATACTGCCCACCTAACATGGATGAGGTCAGAAACAAGACTCGATATGATATTCATAGTGGGTGGATTGATTTTTATAATAATGCCGACGCGGTCTGGACGCTTCGAGCATATCATGGGGCAGTATACGCGGAGGATCAGGTATCTGTAAAAATTGATCCAGCCATTCCGTATGGAATCTGCATGAATAATGCCAGGGAGCAAGCTCGTGAAGCCGCAAACAATGATTGGGCGGCAAAAGCCGGATGTTTTGGTTTACAATATGGCGCGGAATTGGGAATTAAGGCGCTCACCGGCGGAGCCCCCATGGTCGGAGATATCGCTGGCGGAATAGTAGGGGGGCTGTGTGATACAGGGGTTATACTCTACAAGCTTCGAGGATACACGGAGAAATGCGCAGCGATTTATACGCCACCAGACAAGACACCTGAAGAGCAGGCAATCGCGTTTCTCTCCGGTTTTGCGAAAGAATTTGGCATACAGCTCATTACGGGTTTTTTCCAAGGACTTTTTGGTCAATTATTTGACAATGTAAAATGCATACCATTCTTTGGCTCTATTATTAGTTTTGCTGTAAATTTCATTGGAGCAGGGATCGGCAACTTCATAGGAAATCTGATAACTGGCGGTTTGCAATTAGACAGGAACGATCCAATGGTAATGGTCGGGGGTGCAATAGGTGGTCCCGTGGGGAAAGCTATTGGAGGAGAAATAGGGAGGAAGCTGGGAGGTAATATCGCAGCGTTATTAAATTTTGCCAATGTAAAACCTGATGGGGTTGTGCAATGTCCGGAATCATCAGAACCAAAGAAATACGCCTGCATTTTAGGCGCTTGCACAGAATCTCCAATAGGAGTGTCCAAGGATCAGTGCGATAAAGATTGCAAGCCACCGCCGACGATCGATATTCCAGCAATCCCATTACCAGGGGGAGGATCTTTGGAGATTGGCGGCGGAATTACAAAACTTGGCTTGAGCTTGGCAGGATTTGTCAGCGGGAAGATTCAAGCCATTGATTGTGTCGCAAAACAAATTCTTATTGCTGAAGCTCGTCCCGGTGTATTTGGGAATGAGCCGACTGGAAAAAAAGACAGTTCCGGCAAGGATATTGTGAAAGTAAGAAAGCAGTATGACGGGCAATTCACATCAACAAGCGAGATAAAGCCAATGGCGTATTTGGCAGGTTATGTGCCGGGGGTTTTTGAAAAGCCCGGTGCGATTGGTTGGGATACAGTAGCGTGGGACATGCTAAACGGTGTTGGATTATCTCCCGAAGACAGCGCACATATTATTGCTCAGACATATGAGTACGAAGGCACCACGAAAACATTCACGAATCATATTATTTCTTGCTTCGTCCATTAATCTCAAGGTATGAATGAGAAATCTTTACGGATAGAAAAAAGATCCATTATTCCCCTCATGGCGGTTGCGGTAGAGTGTCTGGGGGCGCCTGCATACGCACAGCCACCGCTGTCAGAAGAATATAACAGGCAAGAGGTATACGGCGAAGCGTATAAGCTATTCGAGCAAGCAATTGACAGGACTACGGACAAGGAAATCCTTTCCATCAGCAAGGGGGTTGACCCAAAGCAAGCTCGGCAGCAGATAAAATATGTTTTGCCTCTACTATGGTCGGGATACGGACGAGATGCTAATGAGAGGATTGGCAACACGACATTTGCGAGGGCAAACTATGATATTCTTAGTCGTGGAGCAAAGATTTTTTTTGAAAAGATGGATGCGCAACAGGGCAATAACGACTATACGCTCGCGGAGCATGAAGAGAATTGCTCGCGTATAGTAGAGGATATAGAACGCGCGACAGACATACCCGCTGAACGCGTGCTGGAAAAAAAAGATGCGAATTGCGTTATTCATTTTTATTTTTCCGAAGCAACCGCTGGTTTTGGATTTGCTGATCAGCCGATCAGCTCTTTTCCGGCGAGTACGATTGGTTATATGAGGATTCCCGTTTATTCCAGCGCATCTTTAAAAGAATATTTTCGATCGCTCATTGTAAAAACAGCCGGACTTATTAGATTCACTCGCTCTTATTTGCTTTTTTCAAAGGCACTTCATGAATTTGGCCATGTTCTTGGTCTTGGCCATGCAGATGCGGAAGGAATGCGGGAATATAAACCAGATTTTCTTGATGCCATGGCGCCGGGGGCAGGATCCAAACTTTTCTTTTATGAGGGGAGCGATAAAGGAGCGAATATTTATTACGACAGTGAACAAAATAAAACATTTGAAATCATTTCAAACCGGAAACTCGCGGAGAAGAGTGATTCCTTCACGCTCATTCGTTGGCTGCGCTTGGAGGCAGTGAAAGGGGAGCTCAAAGGGCTCCTTGAAAAGGCGGAAAAGCTCAAAACAAAATTTTGGAAATAGGGTAACGATTTTACTCATTTTTTAAGGATATGAAATATATATTTTTCTCCAATAAGACGCCATTAGCCAAGCTGCACTTTTCAGTTTTTTCGCTTGCCGCGGCGACCTTCGTTTTGTTATATTCTCCGGCAGCTGTCTTTGCGCAGACCGGCGACGCCACTCAACAACTCTCGCCTTTTAATGTAACGATTCCCGGCATTGGCCGTACGATACAGGTTGATCAGCAGATGATTCAAACCACAGCAATAGCGGCCTCCGTTTTTATTTTTTTTATTTTCCTTCTAGGCGTTGTCCTTTTCTTTTTGAGCGTATTTAGGCGTTATAAAAGGGTGCCGAGAGACAAGGCGCTTTTATTTGGGTGGAATGGAGTGAGAAATAATATCCCATTTTTTGTCGGGGTTTCCCTACTCTTTCTCGCGTGCTCAAATTTACTTTTTATACTCACGCGAGTTGGCGCGAGCATAAACCCTTCATTTGTCAGAGATATCCAAGTGAGCAGGTGGTATGTTCTTGCGAGCATAATCATCGGTTTTTTACTCACATCATATGCGGCTGCCGGCACTATCTCAATTGCGCTCCGGTACAGTGAAAATGGGGAAAAAGCATTTCGCGCATTTTTTGTTGCCCCCATGCAATACATTCATTTTCTGATAGCAAACATACTCTATACCCTCGGCCTGCTCATCGGTTCCGTTGTATTCGTTATCCCTGCCGCATGGTTCGGTTCACGATTCTTTTTCTGGCCATATCTTATCCTGTCAAAAAAAATTTCATTCATTGCTGCGTTTCGGGAAAGTAAACGGATGTCAAAAGGGGCGACCGTCGAGGTATTTCTCTTTTGGTTCCTTTCGGTAATGATAACGACCCTTGGTATCGTAGTCGTTGGTATCGGGTATCTTTTCATACTCCCAATGGTTGCGCTCGCAACAGTATATGTCTATAAGCAGATGGATAAACGGTGTCAGGAATAGTTTTTCTGCGTTTTTATAGTTCCTGTCATGTTGTTTTTATGATAGGATTCGACCATGAAGATTTATCAAACCAAATCAATAGCGCTCGGAGGGAGCAATTTTTCCGAGGTGAATAAAAAGGCGCACCGAATCTATTCGGAAATCAAGAAAAGAACCAAGCGACGGCCATATATTCGCTCCGCATATTTTAAGAAAGAGAAAATTTTCCTCTCACTTTTTTGGGAGCACCTACACAGTAAATTCAACCATCGCGATAAGGTGCGGAGAGTGAAATATTTTGTCTGCGCGATTGAGCTTATTCAAAAGAGTAGATTCGATCCCGAATCGAAGGAAAATGTTGATTGCAGATCGGAGATGCTGCACCGTTTCGCGGGAAAATCAAAAGACGGGCAGTTGTTTTTTGTCCAGATAAAAGAAGATAAAAGATCCGGAGAAAAATCATTCATTTCAGTATTTCCAGCCATTCGCTAAAACGAAAAACGACTTTCCGCCAATTTGGGGCTTATAAACCCCGGCCGAAAGTCATTTTCATTAGTACTATAGCAGTACTAAAAAACCTGTCAACAGGAAGATAAACGGGGACAGTCACCGTTTATTTGGAGCGCGACAGACGGTCGCCGTGTTTTGAGGCGCCATTCTTTTATGCTATGATATAGGCGCATGAATGTTTATTAAGACAAGGGCGTAAAAAAACAGCGGGAAAGTGAGGGGACATTGTCCTTTTTTTACAAAGCTGGTATTCTTTGTATATGGAGAACATTCATAAGCACATTTAATTTTGGCGAAGCGGAGCTCGACGAAGCATGAAAACAGCCGATCTTCTTTTTGAGAATAGGCGGTATGATGTCTCGCTCTTTTTTTGTCATCTTGCTCTTGAAAAATTGTTGAAGGGTTTGATTGTTAAGCGTAACAAAAAGCCCGCTCCCTATATTCACGACCTTGCAGAACTTGCCAATAGTGCAAAAATAAAAATATCCGATGAGGAGATTAGAGATTTTGGAACGATCAGCACATTTAACATCGCCGGACGCTATGACAGCATAAAACTTCAATTTCATAAGCGGTGTACCAAACAGTACGCGCGTGAGCAGATGGCTCGCGCAAGAAACATATATCTATGGCTCGGAAAAGAATACCGAAAAAAATAAGAGCAGGAATTCAACAGTATATTACCGCACTCCAAAAGGAAGACGTTCCCCTTGATTGCGTTATTCTTTTTGGATCATATGCCAAGGGAAAACAAAATCGGTGGAGCGATGTCGATCTTTGTATTGTGTCGCCCCTTTTCAAGAATTCTTTTAATGCACTCCAATTTTTGTGGACCAAGCGCCTTAGGGATTCGGGGGTGCGCATAGAACCGGTTGGTTTTCATCCGAGAGACTTTTCAGATCGATATGATTCGTTGATCAATGAGATCAGAAGTACCGGTATTTCAATTCCGATTCGGAAATTGACAAGAGTAAACAGCGTCAAATAAAAAAGGGTTCTTCCGACTTTCTTGTGCAAAGATAAAATAAAAGGGGTCAGGAGCCTTTTCGGCAGATTTAAGGTATAATTTTTGTATGCCCCCGACCACACAGCGGATAAACGGTGTCAGGAATAGTTTTTTACCAAAAAGGAGATAAGGGAGAACAGGGATAGCGACCATTGAGAAGAATACTCTGCGTGGATAGGGCAGCAGAACAGCTTAAATGAACTTTATCCACTTGACGTCCCGATATAAAAGTATACACTATAAATGTATGCTTTTATATTTTTATATACATTTGCAATGAATAAAAATTTACTTTCAACAATTGTTCTTGACCAACGCCAGAGCTTTAATAGAGAGCAATCGGTAATTTTTCGTGACGGTTTGCCTTCCCCGGACACATCGGATAAAAAAATACTTGTTTTGAGCGGTGTACGACGAAGCGGTAAATCAACCGCGCTGCGACAGCTTGTTCAGGGCAGATCAGATTTTTATTATCTTAATTTTGAGGATGAGCGACTTATTGATTTTTTGGTTACTGATTTTCAAATACTCACAGAAGTTTTTTTGGAGCAGTTTGGTGAGTCCCGTTTATTTTTATTTGACGAGATACAAAACGTTAGTGGATGGGAGAGATTTGTCCGTCGTCTTCATGATAATGGCCACAAGATTGTAGTAACAGGGAGCAACGCGCGTTTATTGAGCTCAGAATTGGCAACCTCACTCACTGGTCGATATAGGAAAATAGAATTTTATCCATTCTCATTTCAAGAATTCCTTCGAGCAAAAAAATTTCATGTGAAGGACGCCCGTACAACAAAGGAACAAAGCACGCTACACTCGCTGTTTCAAAACTATCAAAAAAACGGTGGATTTCCAGAGGTTGTCCTATCTGGAAGCGCAGATGACCTCCGACAATTATATCAAGACATTCTTCTCAAGGATTTGATAGTTCGGTATCGAATTCGTCAGGTAAGGGAATTTCGTGAATTAGCGCTTTTTCTCCTTTCGAATAGCGGGGTACCGGTTAGTTTTAACAACCTCCGCAAGGTGCTTGGGTTTAAGAGCGTCACAACCGTTAAGAATTTTAGCGATGCCATGGAAGAGGCGTATCTTTTTTTAAGTACCGTAAAATTTGATTTTTCCGTCAAAAAACAAATTCTTAATGATCGAAAAATGTACGCAATAGATACGGGGCTTATTACAGCATCAAGTTTTTCATTCTCAAAGGATACAGGAAGACTTCTAGAAAATGTCGTGGCGATAGAGTTGCGTCGGAGGGGGTATCCACTGTATTATTTTTTGGAGAAACATGAATGTGACTTTATTCTCAAGCGTGGCCCAAAAGTAGAGGGCGCCATTCAGGTGACGGAACACATGGATAAAAAAAATAATAACAGAGAAATCGAAGGATTGATCGCGGCATGTAGCAAGTATAATCTTTCTCGGGGGTTGATTTTAACAGATTCGCAAGAAGACCATATTCGGGAGAGCAGCATAGATATTGAAATTGTTCCAATATGGAAGTGGCTTCTATTTTAGGTTTAAAACGGTGTCAGGAATAGTTTTTTCCGGTAAAAGGTGGTAAAAGGTGTCAGGTACCTTTTCCGCATAAGCTGTCATTCCCGTGGAGGCGGGAATCCAGACTAAAAATAAATCCTTATAAGGAAATACCATAGCTATAGACTGGATCCCGGCCTGCGCCGGGATGACAAGTAAAATGGTTCCAGGAATAGTTTTACCCGCACCTTTCTTTTTCGTATCGAGATGATATACTATAGGCATACCATTTTTATAGTCAACGGGTATGCGGCTTGAGCAGTACGATAGCGAGAAGTTAACACAGGAGCTCCGAGCAATCGCCGGAAAATATCTTGACCTTTCAGCGTACAAGATTTTTTTCTTTGGTTCGCGCGTTAGCGGAGCTGGCGATGATCGTTCGGATATCGATGTTGGCGTCGAGGGAAAAGAACCCGTTTCGCTTACGGCGATGAGAAGTATTAAAGAAGACATTGAGTCGCTTCCCTTGCTTTATAAAATTGACGTTGTTGATTTCTCTCTTACCTCTGATTCTTTTCGCGAAGTGGCAAAGCAGCATATTGAATACATTAGCGAACCCGTACACGGGCGCGTATGACAAAGTACGAAGCAACAAAAAACGATTTCGCTACCGCGCTCGCGCGCCTCAAAGAGGTGCTTGCGCTTCCAAAAACGGCGATTACGCGCGATTCAGCGATTCAGCGATTTGAATTCACTCTTGACCTGGCGTGGAAAACAACGAAGACCTTTCTCGAGGAATATCGCGGCATCCGATGCGCATCTCCCAAAAATTGCTTTAAGGAAGCATTTCAGCAGGGCCTTATAGATCATGATCCATTCTGGCTCGATCTTGTTGATCTTCGAAATGATACGGTTTACACATACAAAGAAGAGCTTGCAGAATCTGTTTTTAGGCAGCTCCCCCGCGCCTTAGAATATTTTGATAAACTGTTTGCTCAACTAGAGAATGAGCGAGCGGTAAAAGGTGTCAGGGTAAAAGGTGTCAGGTACCTTTTCTCATTTTTTGGTGCAAACGGTGTCAGGTACCTTTTCTCATTTTTTGGTGCAAACGGTGTCAGGAGCCGTTTAGGTGAAAACGGGGTGTAGGATAAATGATAAACGGATTCGCTATGTCAAGTTTTTGCTAAAAACACCTCTTAAACTATCATAAGTGTTACCTATGTATGTGTTTTGTACATTCTATTGACATTTGCTCTATTGTATGATATAATAGATTTGTTAAGTATAAAATATCAGATATTATGGTTTTAATAGAGCGTGAATTGGTTAATCAACTAGTCATTGAAAGCAAATCACCAGACATTTTTTTGCTCATTGGACCTCGTCAGGCAGGGAAAACGGTTATACTCAAACAAGTTCAACAGCATTTGACACAGCGAGGAGAGCATACTTTTTTTTTAAATCTTGAGGATCCCGACTATCTTCGCCTTCTCAATGAGACACCAAAAAATCTTTTTGCAATAATTCCAATCGCCGGTCTTACAACACGAGTTATTGTTTTTCTTGACGAAGTTCAATATCTTGACAACCCGTCACATTTCCTTAAATTTTTTTATGATGAGTATCGAGAGAGCATAAAAATTATCGTTTCAGGATCATCAGCATTTTATATTGATGAAAAATTTACTGATTCTCTTGCCGGCCGGAAAAAGATTTTTTATGTTCATACCCTGTCTTTTCGCGAGTTTCTTGTCTTTAAGGGTGCCGGACATCTCTGCGATCGGCTAGATGCTCATACGCTTTCCGAGCGAGAGCAGATTCGAAATCAGTACAGCGAATATATGATGTTTGGCGGCTATCCTCGCGTTGTACTTGCTCAAACACATGCCGAGAAAAAGGATCTCTTGCAGGAAATTGCCTATTCGTATGTAAAAAAAGACGTATTTGATGCCGGTATTCGCAAAGACGATTCATTCTATCGATTGCTACGCATACTTGCTTCGCAGGTTGGGAACCTTGTCAATACAAACGAACTTGCTCGTACCATCGGTGTATCAACAAGCGCAATACGTCATTACCTCTATATTGCGCAAAAGTCATTTCATATTGTTCTTACCCGTCCCTTTTTTCGCAACCTTAGAAAAGAATTGACTAAAATGCCCAAAGCATATTTTTCTGATCTTGGACTGCGGAATTTTTTTGTTCAGAATTTTGAATCCATTACGCTGCGAAACGACAGAGGTTTTTTGTTGGAAAACGCGGCTCTTCGTGAAATGAGTGAGCGAATTTCAACAGATGAAATAAAATTTTGGCGCACAACGCAAGATAGGGAGGTTGATTTTGTTATTGAGGGAATCGGGGCGTTTGAAGTAAAATATGCATTATCAGCCATTCGCATAAAACAGTATGAAGAATTTCGTGCCGTATATCCAAACATTTCTTTTTCTTTCATAGCATTTGACGCGCAAAAGCAGAACATCCATGACGTTCCTGTTCATTCTGTTTGGAGCATTCCATTGGGGTCGTGATAAACGGAGGAATAAACGGGGGAATAAACTGGGGTCAGCCACCGTTTCGACACTGTTTACTCAACCGGAGAAAAAACGAGCAAAATAATAAAAAATGCAAAAGTAGCGGCCATTCCCATTCTCTCCCTTCACTATGCGTTTTTAAAAGAGTATACTCATAGAGAGATTCATAACAGTATGTGTATATATGTGGCAAAAATATAGTATGCCGGTTTGTATTGTTCTCGTGGTGTGTAATATCGTGCTTACCGCGTGGATGTGGAGCGCAACTGACAAGCAGTTTGCATCCATTCAAGAACGGCTCAAGCCGACGCAGGGGTCTTTGTTTCCCGGACTTGACAGCGGAATGGGGAATGACCCGTTCGCAAACACGCTCGGTGCTCCCGCACCCTCTGCAAATCAGGGATTCCTTGAGTTAAACCCGCAGGATCAAAGGCCTCCCGAGCCCATGAAGGGGGCGGGTGGTCCCGGATTTACTCCACCCGAACCACCCGCGACTCCAACGGATAAAAAAACAAAATAATGTACGAAGATTATTTCGGAAACCAGTATGGCGGACCCATTGGCGCGCCCTGGTTTGCATAAATAAAAAAAGAGAGTATACTGACTGCGCGGGGTAGAGAAGTCCGGCATCTCGCGTGGCTCATAACCACGAGGTCGTGGGTACAAATCCCACCCCCGCAATAAAGTATCATAAAAAGAGCGACAGTCGGTGACTGTCGCGGTGGGATTTGAAGGGCCGAGAGCGCGCAGGCCCAGGCCCTGAGTCGGATGCGAGGGGAAATCCCACCCCCGCAATAAAGTATCATAAAAAGAGCGACAGTCGGTGACTGTCGCGGGAATATATGAAAAAACAAATTTTTACAGCGATATATAAAAAACGAGGGAAGCGGTATCTCGGATGGATTGAAGAGATTCCTGGCGTTAATACGCAGGGAAAAACGTTTGGGGAAACGAAGGAGAACCTCAAAGAAGCGCTGTCCATGATTCTTGATGTTAACAAGGCATTGTTAGAACGCGAAATTGTCGGAAGTGTTGTTCGCGAGCCACTGACCATTACTTCGCGATAGCCATCTATCAATGAAACGAAAAGATCTCATTTTGTATTTATTACAGAATGGCTGTACTCATATTCGGGAAGGAGGCAGGCATAGCGTATTCCTTAACCCGCTGTATCAGAAAACAAGTACGGTGCCGCGACATAATGAAATAGACACCTTTCTTGGAAAGAAAATTTGCCCACATTCAACCAGCAAGTGCAACACGTTCAGCTCGCATTGCCTCCGCAGGGGTCTTAAAATTTAAACATTTTCTTGGTCGGTTATTAAGCCACCGTTCAATCGTTCGAACATTCT